>NZ_CEWDFQ010000218.1:0-5292 GCF_982438285.1 Acetatifactor sp.
AGCAGGTGATACGGTTCATATCACCTGCTCTTTTTATTTCACTGTTTTTATAGGCTTCCTTAAGCATCTGAAACCTGTTTTCATAAATTTTTCCGTAGTCAATGCTTTCTTCGTCCTCTCCAAAGTCAAAGGCACTGCACCTTTCTTTGCTGATCCACCCTCTTTCTATCAGTTCTTCGGGATCAATAAAATAGGGATTCCCAGCAAAGGTAGAGAAGGACTGATAAGGCGAATCCCCATAGCTGGTGGGGCCTAAGGGAAGTATCTGCCAATAGGATTGTCCCGCCTCCTTAAGACGATCTACAAAATCATATGCCTCCTTTGAAAAGCACCCGATCCCATAGGGGGAGGGCAGGCTTGCAACAGGCAGTAAAATTCCGCTTTTTCTCATAATTTTCTCCGATCCGAAGCGTCCAAACAAGCTTCTATACTTCTTTTATCATAATACACAAAAAGCGATGAGATTGGAAGCAGTTTTCTTTTTCCAGTCTGCTTCTAAAAAAGACCGCCCTGCATTGGGATGCGCCGCTGCAGAGAGGTCTTTTTCTTATCTCAGTTTCCAGATATCCCGGTTATATTCCGAGATGGTGCGGTCCGAAGAGAAAAATCCTGCCTTTGCAATGTTTACCAGCATCATTCTCTTCCATTTCTGACGGTTCTCATAATCCTTCAGAGCCTGATCCTTCACCCGGATGTAATCCTCCAGATCCAAAAGGGTCATAAACCAGTCCTTGTTCAAAAGCTCCTTGTAGAGACGCTCCAGATTTTCCGTATGTCCCACTGCCAGAGCCTCCTTGCTTACAATAAAGTCAACCGCTTGTTTAATGACGGGACTCTTTTCATAGTAATCCCTTGAAACATAATCTCCCTTGGCATAGTGATCGATGACAGTCTCGCTCTTTTCTCCGAAAATATAAATGTTTTCGTCTCCCACCAGCTCATGGATTTCTACATTTGCGCCGTCGCTGGTTCCTAAGGTAACTGCGCCGTTTAACATAAACTTCATATTGCCGGTGCCTGACGCCTCCTTGGAGGCCAGTGAGATCTGCTCGGAGATATCGCAGGCCGGAATCAGCTTTTCCGCATAGCTTACATTGTAGTTCTCCACCATCACCACCTTCATATAAGGGCTGACCTGGGGATCATTGTTTACAATCTCTGAGAGAACCAAAATCAGATGAATGATATCCTGAGCAATCACATAAGCCGGCGCCGCCTTTGCTCCAAAAAGGAAGGTGACCGGTGTGGAAGGCTTCTTTCCAGCCTTAATCTCCAGATATTTATGGATAATGTACAAGGCGTTCATCTGCTGGCGCTTATACTCATGGAGACGCTTCACCTGAATATCAAAAATAGAATTGGTATCCAGCTCCACCCCTTCCTTTTCCAAAATATGGGCTGCCAGCTGCTCCTTCTTCTCCTTCTTGATCTGGGCCAGTGTGTCCAGGACAGCCTCATCGTCTATCCTGGTCAAAAGCTTTTCCAGCTCCCTTGCATCCTTCTTGAAACCATCTCCAATGGTCTGTGTCAAAAAGGCGGAAAGCTCCCTGTTACAGGACAAAAGCCAGCGTCTAAAGGTGATTCCATTGGTCTTGTTGTTAAATTTTTCAGGATACAGCTTATAGAAATGGTTCAGCTCGGTTTTCTTTAAGATATCCGTGTGAATAGCCGCCACTCCGTTTACACTGTAGCCATAATGGATATCAATATGAGCCATGTGCACCTTATCGTCCTTGTCGATGATCTGTACCTTTTCATCCTCATATTTTTCAGCCACCCGCCTGCTTAACTCCTCAATCACGGGAACCAGCTGGGGAACCACCTGCTCTATATAGGAAAGGGGCCATTTCTCCAGCGCCTCCGCCAAAATAGTATGATTGGTATAGGCGCAGGTTTTGCTCACCACCTGGATGGCCTCATCCATGGTAAAGCCCTCCTGACCGGTGAGAATCCGAATCAGCTCTGGAATCACCATGGTCGGATGGGTGTCGTTGATCTGAATGGCCGCATACTCATTCATCTTGTGAAGATCCCGGCCCGCTTCCTTTAATTCCTTTATAATGAGCTGGGCTCCGCTGCTGACCATAAAGTATTCCTGATAAATCCGCAGCAGATTTCCCGCCTTATCGGAATCGTCCGGGTACAAAAACAGCGTCAGATTTTTCTCTACTGCCTCCTTGTCAAAATCAATACCCTCCTTTACAAGGCTCTCGTCAACGGAGGCAATGTCAAACAAGTGCAGCTTATTTCTGCCGTTTCCATAGCCGATTACATCAATATCGTAGAGAACGGAGGTCACCTTTCTGTCCCCAAAGGCCACCTCAAAGGTACTTCCCTCCTTCTTCAGCCAGGAATTGCTCTCAATCCACTGATTTTTCTCCGCTCTCTGCAGATGATCCTCAAATACCTGCTTGAACAGCCCAAAATGATAGTTCAGCCCGATACCGTCTCCCGACAGCCCAAGGGTTGCAATAGAATCAAGAAAGCAGGCAGCCAGACGGCCCAGGCCGCCGTTGCCCAGAGAGGGCTCCGGCTCCTCCTCCTCAATTCTGGAAAGCTCCTTGCCATTTTTTGCAAGGATCTCGTTAAGCTCCTCATAAATTCCCAGATTGATTAAATTATTGGATAAAAGCTTTCCGATCAAAAACTCCATGGAAATATAATAAACCTTTTTCTCTCCTGCAATCACGGGAGTCTCCTCCATCCTCTTTTTCGCAAGATGAAGTATACAGTTGTACAGCTGGGCGTCAGTACATGCCGCAATATTCTTGCCATATATTCTTCCCGTAATTTCATTTAACTGTTGTTCCAAATTCATGGTCCTGCCTCCTGTCATAAATCTCTTCTCTCAATATGTCTTGTAGGGTTTCTCTGATTTTACGCCGACAAATATTTTACGCACTGGTAAATATCTTCCGCATTGGTAAATATCTCCCACGCTGGTAGCATATCACAGGAAAACGTTTTCCGCAAGTGATTCTTTTTAATTTGTGCAATATCACCTAACGAATAATATCCTTATAGTACATTTTGACAATGCTGTGTGGCATGACCACCTGCCGGCCTGCTTCTCCGTCCATCAGACGTTTTACCTCCTCCACAGCCCGGCTGGAAATACTGTAAAAATCCTGCTTCACCGTATTCATCTGCTTTCCCACATATCCCATCAGCGTGATACCGTCAAAGCCGCATACCGGGCGGAAAATATCCATATCGATCAGCGCATTCATGGCTCCGATTGCCATCAGATCCGATGCACACACCACTACATCCTTATTCTTGGCATATTTCATGGTAATATTCCTGGCCGCCAGCTCACTGAAATTTCCCGGACGAACCAGCATGGCCAGTGAAAGCTCCTGTGCCAGACGCTTCATGCCATTCAGGCGCTGCTCCGTCACATAGCCGTCCTTTTTTCCCGCAATATAGAGCACCCTTTTGCAGTTGTCACCCAAAATGGTTTTTTTTGCCACATCATACTGGGCCTGTTCGTGATCAATCCCCACGCAGGTGGTTCTTTCGTTGATCACCGGCGCATCAATCACCACACAGGAAAACTGGCGGTCATCTATCAGCTTCTGAAAGACCTTATCTTCCCTGGAAAGCCCATATATGATCACACCGGCCACACTCTGGGACAAAAAATACCGGGTGATCTCCTCGGCGCTCATCCCCGCCAACATGGAGGTAAACACCGTTAACGCCTCCAAATTCAGCTCCTTGGCTTTATCCAGCGCTCCCAGCAGATACTGCATGAAAATCTGATCTATGGCCTGGGTCTGTTTCTTTGGGTCTAAAATGACAGCAACCCTCCCAAACTGCTTGGAGGAAAGGGCCGATGCAATGGAATTGGGAATATAATTCAATTCCTTTATGGCGTCCTGCACCTTTTTTTTCGTTTCCTCACTGATATTGGGATAACCGTTCAGCACCTTTGACACGGTGGAAATTGCCACACCGGCATGTTTTGCCACTTCCTTAATGGAAACCATACTCTGCTCCGTCCTCTGTTTATTCTGCTCTTATAGTATATGGTAAAAAGTGAAAAGTCAATCGGGCGATAATTTGTTTTCCATAATTGTACACTTCTCATCTAATGCAGATGCTTTCCACCGCCCTTTGTATTTCCTTTTGATGGCTGCGGTATACCTGGCGCGGAAGCGCTATGGACAGAGCATAAAAGCCGCTTCCTGTAATACCTTCCTCATCAAAAATATAGGTTTCCAAGACAAGCCCGTCACGCTCCTCCTTATAGTGGGCTGCAGAAAGGGATTCATTCACAGAAACCTTTCCATCTTCCTTCAGGAAGCTGGAAATATGCCCCCATTGACGGTAAAAATAAATTTGATTTTCTTCTTCGCCATCTACATAAATGTAAAGCCCCACGTCAGGGCTTGCCTCATAAGATTCTTCCGGAGTATCGCCGGGAAACCCAGGCCAACCTTCGTTTATATCCACCGTCCAGTCTGCAGGCACCTCTATGCTGAAATAGGATTCTTCATCCTCATACTCGTAAATTCTCGTCTCCTGTTCACCACAGCCGGACAAAATAAGAAGGCAAAAAGCAAACACAGCAAAGCAAAAAATACATCTTTTCTTCATACTTTTCCTCCTTTTACACTTGTAGTTTTAGTAAATTTCCTATATTTAAAGTAATTATTCCCCTTATTTTTTACTTTCTGCCGCAACACTTCTTATACTTCTTGCCCGAACCACAGGGACATGGATCGTTAGGATATATTTTCTTTTCCGCACTTCCTTCTAAGTCAGCAGGTATCCCCAGCTCATTTAATTGAGGCGCCGCATTTCTTAACATTGCAGCTGCATGAGAACTTCCTGGCACGACTGTAGGCATTCTACATACAGATTTTCTTCTTGTCAATTCATTCGGTGTATGGCCTCTGTTTTGTTTCATTCTTGTGTTATTATGAGCATCCATAAGCAATCCCACAAACTCCTCCATTTGCTTTTCATTCTTAAATACCACATCTGCATCTGACATTTTACGAATCACATCCGCTGGTGATTCTCCATCACAGCTGTCTGCCCATACCTGCAGACACCACGTTACAGCCTGCTCATATGGTAAATCTAATTTACTCATAAAAAATTTTTGTAATTTTTTATATGCCAATGAATTTTCTTCATATCCTATTCTGCAAATTTCTTCGATCTGCTGTACCGATGGTATATAAAACTCTTTATCCATTTGGCTATCCAGCAAATCACCAGCTTCATCATTCTCCAGTATTGGTATATGTATAAACAAGCCTTTTGAAGAATAAATTGGAT
>NZ_CEWDFQ010000219.1:0-5229 GCF_982438285.1 Acetatifactor sp.
GCAATTCATACAAAATTTTTATTTTAGGTCTTGACTTTTAATAGTTAGACTTTCTTGCAAATATTTTTCCATAAATTCCTCTTCTGTTACAATGGGAATCCCCAGCTCCTTTGCTTTCTTATTTTTGGACGAGGCAGAAGAAATATCATTGTTGATCAGACAGACCGTTTTTCCGGTAACGCTTCCCGTCACCTTGCCGCCCCTTTCCTCGATAAGCTCCTTGAGCTGGTTTCTGCTCTCAAAATGCTGCAGGGAGCCTGTGACCACAAAACTCATATTCTCCAGGGTACGTTCCCCGGAAGTCTCCGGCTTTTCTATCCTCAGTTCCTTAAGCAGATTCTCTATTTTCTGGAGATTGTCCCCATCCCTCATATAATCCACAAATGCCGACGCGATCACTTCTCCCACGCCCTCTATGGCGCTTAAGGTTTCCACATCGGCGTTCTGCATTCGTTCCAGCTGATAGTCAAAATGCCGGCACAGCATCTTTGCATTCGCCACGCCGATATTCGCGATTCCCAGTCCGTAGATAACTCTGGGCAGCGTAGTATTTCTGGCCTTTTCGATACTGTCCAGGAGATTTTGGCAGGATTTTTCTCCAAAGCCTTCCATCTGTTCGATTTCCTCTCTGTGTTTATCCAGATGAAAGAGGTCGGCGTACTCACGGATAAATCCCCGGTCGATGAATTTTTCCAGGGTAGCCTCGGACATACCGTCAATGTTCATGGCATCTCTGCTCACAAAAAGGGTAAACGCCTTGATGCGTTTGGCCGCGCATTTTTCATTGGTACAGTACAGTGACTGCACCTCATTTATCTGTCTGATCTGCGTCCTGCCCCCGCACACAGGACAAGTCTTTGGTATCTCCACGGTATCACTGCAGGTCAAATTCTCGGCGATCTGGGGAATAATCATATTTGCCTTGTAAACCGTAATCCGGTCTCCGATTCCCAGCTTCAGGCCCTTCAGGATGCTGATATTGTGAACCGAGGCCCGGCTCACCGTAGTTCCCTCCAGTTCCACCGGCTCAAAGACAGCCACAGGATTGATCAGTCCCGTCCTGCTTGGGCTCCACTGAATTTCTATCAGTCTCGTTTCCCGAAGCTCATCCGCCCATTTAAAAGCAATGGAATCCCGGGGGAATTTTGCAGTGCTCCCTAAAGACTGCCCATAGGCAATATCCTCATAAGTCAGCACCAGGCCGTCCGAAGGAATGTCATAGGTCTCCACCTTTCGTTCAAATTCTTCGATGGTCTCCAGAATGTTTTCCTCTGTGACAAGACAATGCTCCACCACATCAAAGCCCTGCTCCTGTAAAAAAGCAAACTGGGCTTCCTTGGAATTATGGAAATCCTCCCCCTGGGCCTTCACAAGGGTAAAGGCATAAAACTGTACATTTCTCTTTGCTGTAATCTCATTATTCAGCTGACGCACTGAGCCGCTGCAGAGATTTCTTGGATTTTTGTATCTTGCGTCCGCATCTTCAATCTCGCTGTTCATTTTTTCAAAATCCGAATAACTGATAACAGCCTCTCCTCTTAAAATCAATTCCCCCTGAAAAGAAATATGGAGAGGCAGATTTTTGAATGTCCTGGCATTATTCGTGACAACCTCCCCTATCTCTCCGTTTCCCCTGGTGACCGCTTTTGCAAGTTTCCCTTCACGATATGTCAATACTATGGTCAATCCATCCAGCTTCCAGCTTAAAATTGCAGGATTTCCCGCCAGCCAGTCACGCAGCTCCTCCCGGCTTTTGGTTTTTCCCAGAGAAAGCATAGGCGTCTCGTGCCGCTCCTTGGGGAGCGTCTCCACCGCCTCATATCCCACGTTCACTGTAGGACTGTTGGCCAGAACCACTCCCGTCTCCTCTTCCAGCGCTGTCAGCTCATCATATAATTTATCATATTCAAAATTGCTCATGATCTCCCGGTCCTGAGCATAATAGGCCTTCGACGCCTTATTTAACGTCTCCACCAGATATTTGATTCTCTCCACTTTAGATGTCTGCATTTTGTGTTCTCTCTTTTTTCTGATTTCTCATTTCTGACTTCTGCTTTCTCATCTCTGATTTCTAATTTCTCAAGCCTTCCCTGACAGACCGGCCCTGGCATAGAGTTCCTCCCGCTCTTTTCCTGTGAGCTCCCTGTACTGCCCTGGATGCAGCCCGTCCAGCAGAATATTCATCACACGAATACGCTTCAGGCTCCTCACCTGATATCCGCATGCCTTGCACATACGTCTAATCTGCCTGTTGACTCCCTGAGTCAGTGTCAAGTGAAAGGTATATTTCCCACTCTGCTCTGCCTTGCATTTTCTGGTGGTAATCCCCAGCTCCCTCAAATAAATGCCGCCGGACATTCTGTCCAGAAACTCCGGTGTTATCTCCTTGTTTACCTTAACCACATATTCCTTTTCGTGCCGGTTGGCTCCCCGCATTATGGCATCGATCAGTTCTCCGTCATTGGTTAAAAGCAAAAGCCCCTCCGAATCCTTATCCAGCCTTCCGGCGTAGGTCACCCGCACCGGATAGGAAATTACATCCGTTATCTTTTTTTCCGCATGGACATCCCGCTCTGTACAAGTCACCCCTGTGGGCTTATAAAAAGCCAGCACCGTTTTCTGATTCTGCTTTTGCACAATTTTCTGATTTACCCTGACCTCATCCCCGTGACATACCAGCTGTCCCTTGCAGGCTCTTTGGCCGTTTATCTGCACTCGTCCTTCCTCAATCAGTCTGTCCGCATCTCTTCTGGAGCATACACCACATTCCGCCAAATATTTATTCAATCGAATCTGTTCCATCATAAGGCTCCATTTCCTCTATCCGCCGGACCTTTGGGATGCCATTTCCCCGTACCAGCCCTGTTTTTGCCAATTGGTCCGCCAACTCATTGTACCGCACATTTGTATGGGCCGCAACCTTTGTAAAGCGCAGCGTCACCTTTCCCCCCCAGAGACGCATAGCCTGGGCATACTTCTTCGTCAGCTCCGTCTTGGCCCTCCACTCTCCCGTCACCCATTTTTCAATGCCCTGGTAGTCATAGCATATCTCCAGCGCGCCAAACCCGTTGGCCATGGCAAACTTTACCGCAAACATAGCCCCCAGCATTTCTCCGGTCACATTGCGCAGCTTAAGAGACTGCTCATTGCTGCCATTTCCATACTCCGTAAAAATTCTGCCGTCCGGCAATAGAAAAACACAGCCAAAGGCATACTTTTTCAAAGCATCGTCGTAGCTTCCGTCCACATAGGCCAAAAGCTGCCCCTGCTGCAAAGAAGCTGCAGCAGGGGTATCTGCCTCCTCTAAATAGGCCTTGGCCTCCGAAAGAGTGGCAAAGCCCTTATAACAGGCTCCCGGGTATCCCTCCACAGAAGCCCTGCATTCTGTCCAGCTGGTAAATATACCTGTCTTGCCGCCTTTTTTTACAGCATAATACTTCTTGCCCGCCATCGTCCCTCGCTCCATCCATTCCAAGTCTGCCGTTTCAGGAGGCATAATGTAAGCTCAATGACCTCCCTCCCGCTTCTCCGTCTGATAAAACAGGAAGCTGTTCTTTCCGTTTCTCTTCACCTTATACATTGCGTTATCGGCATACACAATCAATTCCTTCATATCCTCCGTATCTTGGGGATAGGAAGCAATGCCAATGCTTCCGCACACCTGAGCCTTTTTGCCCTCCAGCACAAAGGGCTTATGAAACACCTGGCTGCATTGGAACACCAGCTTTTCCACGATCTTGCTCTGGCTGCTGCGGATGATGACGATAAACTCATCGCCGGCATAGCGGTACGGCGTGAGCACCTGGGTCTGAATTTCCTTCAATCGGGCAGCCACCTGGCGCAAGGCGTCGTCCCCCGCAGTGTGCCCATAAGTATCATTAATGGTCTTAAAATCATCAATGTCCAGCATCATCACCGTACACGGCCGCTTCTCGTCGATACAGTTCTGAAGGTCCTCCATAAATTTACTGCGGTTTGGAAGGCCCGTCAGAAAATCATGCTGTGAAGCAGATTCCAAAATACTTGTGGCCTCCTCCAGCTGCCCCATCAGCTTCTTTCTTTTTACCTGCATATAAAGCATCCACAAAATAACCAAAATAAGCACGGCCATCAGGATTCCCGCCGGAATCAGGGCTTCCCTGTTACGCTCTGCAAAGGTTTCCTCATGGTTCAAAATAACCGTGTCTTCGGGAAGCACCGACATATCCAGGCCAAATTTTTTCATTACAGCCTCATCCACGCAATAAACATTTGGACTGTCTATAACGCTGCCATCATCCCCTACTTCCTGCCCGTTAATAATATCTGTGGCCAGCTGTGCGGCTATCTCACCGGAGAGCTCCATGGACACCACATTGCCGCCAAGCAGTCCCTCTCCAATGCCATCGCCCTCCACCATGCGCAGAACAGGAACCTTAGCCCACCGGACCACCATCTCTACGGACTCTGCATTGGAATAAATTTTCCCATCTGCGTCCTCCGTCATCACCACGTAAATGAGAATGGTATCCTCACTTACGCTGTTAATTGCAAGCTGCAGCTCCCATGTATCCAGCTCGGAGGTGTTGATCTCCGAAAACTCCAGCTCCGGATACTGCTCTGCACATGCAAAAAACGCTTTCTTTCAGCCTCACCGGTTATGCTGTTATCCAAAATAGCAACCACCTTAGACGCCTTTGGATTGATTTGTAATCCAAACTCAATATTTTTCTCCACAGACAGCTTTTCCAGTATCCCCATTACCAAGGGATCCTGGACCATCTCTTCCGCCAGCTCTTCATCATTGACTCCCTCGAAGATCAGCGGTGTATCAGGAAAAAGCTCCTCCTTATGCTCCTTTGCAAACAATAAAGCGGCGTCATCCCCCACAATCACCACATCGTAGGGCTCCACCTGGGAGAGACGATATTTCAGGCTTTCGTAAAAATACTCTATGGACGTTTCATCATCCACTCTCTTGGTATCCATAAATTCATAATCCAGTACAATCCCTTCACCCAGCCCCTTCTTGATTCCGTCAATCTGTATCTGCACAGTGTCCCACGCATAAGAATAGGAGCTGATAAACAGGACTCTCCCTTCGTCAGCCGCCGATACCCGCATGCCGCTGCATAACAGTACCGCAAGCATGATGATTCCCCATATCCTTTTCATTCCCTTTTTCTCTGTCATGATATCATCTTCCCTGAATACAAGATTTACTCTTTTTTATTTATTATATTACCACAT
>NZ_CEWDFQ010000220.1:0-5205 GCF_982438285.1 Acetatifactor sp.
AACGAGAACACAGAAGAAATTACATTTTACTATGAGATGGAAAAATTCTATGTAAATGAAGCTTTTGAGAATGGGGATAAGATAAATGATACGCTGCAGAAAATATATGATGAACATGAACAGGGATATAAAAAGTATGCAGAAACCAGAAAGGAAGGGTCTGGCGGTGGAGAGCCTGGCAGAACGCCTTATAATTCATGGCACCTATTGAGACTTACCTTTGTGGGAGAACAGTATATCAGTATGGTATATAACGACATTGCTTATATGGGCGGGGCACATCCGTATTCGTATTTTGATGGAATTACCATAGACTGCAAAACCGGGGAGGAGGTTTCAGCCTCTGAGCTTCTGGGAAAGAGTGATGAAGATATTTTGAAACAGGTTTCTGAGGAAATGGGGATGGATATGGTTGCTTACTGGGATGAGATAGACTTTTATTTGACAGATTCCAAGATTGTTTTCTTTTATCGGATGCCGAATTATTGGGACGATGTTGTGTGGGAGCGGCGGCTTCATGGCGGCGCTGGCCAATAGGAGGTAAAAACGGATGAAATTAAAAAATGTATTAATCGTTGTGAAAGATATTGAAAAATCAAAGCAGTTTTATCATGACCTGTTTGGCCTTGACACGGTACTGGACCACGACGGCAATATGATTCTGACGGAAGGCCTGGTGCTTCAGGATGAGAGAATTTGGAGAAAGTTTCTTGAGAAAGATGTGATTCCACAGAGCAATTCCTGCGAATTATATTTTGAAGAACGCGACATTGAAGCATTTGCGCAAAAGCTTGAAAAGCTGTACCCTTCCATTCAATATGTCAATAGGCTTATGACGCAGGACTGGGGACAGAAAGTAATTCGCTTTTATGATTTGGATGGCAATTTGATTGAGGTGGGAACACCATATTTTTAATTGACAATCCACTCGTTGTTATGATATACTAACTATAGTTAGCAAAAACTAACAAAAAAGACGTCAAAGGACGTCTTTTTCTTTGAAAGTATGTTAGTAAAAACTAACCAATGGAAAGTGTATTTACAATGATAAACAGGATGGTTTGTATATGATGATTAACAAACGGCTGATAGACACAGCCAGGGAAAGCAAAAAATATATCGCAGGAAATGTAATGCTGCAGTGGTGTTCCCTTGCGGCCAATATCATGATGATGGGTGCTGTGGCTGTCTTTCTGCAGAAATTGTATGAGGGAACCGTGGACAAAAGGAGTATTGGCTTTACCGTATTATGGGCGGCTCTGGCTGTTGCTGTCCGTTTTGTCTGTGCAATTTTTTCCAGCCGGATGGGGTATCTCAGCTCCAAAGCGGTGAAAAAGACCTTGCGTGAAATGATCTACCGCAAGCTGCTTCGGCTGGGCGCCTCCTACAGCGAAAAGGTGCAGACCAGTGAGGTGGTGCAGGTGGCTGTAGAGGGAGTGGATCAGCTGGAGACTCACTTCGGGGCCTATCTTCCGCAGTTTTTCTATGCAATGCTGGCGCCCCTTACGCTGTTTGCCGTGCTCTGCTTTGTGAATGTTCCCTCCGCCCTGGTGCTGCTTATCTGCGTTCCGCTGATTCCGGTGACCATTGTGGCGGTGCAGCGCTTTGCAAAGAAGCTGCTGGCGAAATACTGGGGTCAGTATACGGCCTTAGGGGATACCTTTCTGGAAAATCTGCAGGGGCTGACCACAACCAAAATTTATCAGTCCGACGCCTTCAAGCATCAGGAGATGAACCAGCAGTCGGAACACTTCCGCAGGATTACCATGAAGGTGCTGACCATGCAGCTCAATTCCATTACCGTTATGGACCTGATTGCCTATGGAGGCGCGGCGCTGGGGGTGATTCTGGCAGCTTTGCAGCTTAAGGCGGGCAGGGTGGAACTGGCAGGATGCCTCATGATCATTCTGCTGGCGGCAGATTTCTTTCTGCCCATGCGTATGCTGGGTTCCTTCTTTCATATAGCCATGAATGGGATGGCGGCAAGCGACAAGATTTTTGGCCTGCTTGATCTGCCAAAGGAGGAAGAAAAGAGACAGCTGGTTCCCAAGGACTGTTCCATTTGTGTGAGAGGCCTGGGCTTTGCTTATGAGCCTGAGAGAGAGATCCTTCATGGGGTGGATTTGCATTTCCCCAAAGGCAGCTTTACTGCCCTTGTGGGAGAGAGCGGCTGCGGAAAATCTACCATTGCGGCGATCCTGATGGGCCGCAGGAGGGGCTATACCGGGGAAGTAACAGTAGGAGATATTCCCCTTTCTGAAATCTCCGAGGCCAGTCTGATGGAGAATTTTACCTATGTGAGCCACCAAAGCTATCTTTTCAAGGGAACCGTGCGGGATAATCTGCTGATGGCATGTCCTGGTGCACAGGATGCAGTGCTGTGGCAGGTGCTGGAGCAGGTGAAGCTGGCAGAGTTTTTGCGGAGCGAAAAGGGGCTGGACACCTTTTTAAACGAAAAGGCGTCCAATCTTTCCGGCGGTCAGTGCCAGCGTCTGGCCCTGGCAAGAGCGCTCCTTCATGACAGCCCGGTCTATATCTTTGATGAGGCTGCCTCCAACATTGATGTGGAGAGCGAAAACCATATTATGTCTCAGATACGGGTCTTGGCGGAGACGAAAACGGTGATTCTGATTTCCCACCGACTGGCGAATGTTGTGCCGGCGGACAATATTTATGTGCTGGATGGAGGAAGGGTTGTGGAAAGCGGCTCGCACAGAAAGCTGCTTTCGGAAGGAAAAGCTTATGCGGGGCTTTGGAGTGCCCAGCAGGAGCTGGAAAATTATGTGGGAGGAGGTGTGCCGGGATGAAGAGAAGTAATTTTAAAGTAATGTCCCAGCTGATCGGACTGGTAAAGCCCCTGTCCGGCTACATGCTTCTGGCGGTGGCAATGGGGCTTTTAGGCCATCTGTGCGCAGCATTTATCACTGTCCTGGGCGGTTTTATGGTGCTGCATATTTTAAATCCCCAATGGTCCATGAATCTGGGAATTTTGTTTGCAGCAGTGCTTGTCTTTGCACTGCTTCGGGGGATTCTCCGTTATGGGGAGCAGGCCTGCAATCACTTTATTGCCTTCAAGCTGCTGGCGCTGATTCGGGACAAGGTATTTGGCGCCCTGCGTAAGCTCTGTCCCGCCAGGCTGGAAGGGAAGGACAAGGGCAATCTCATCAATATGATCACCTCGGATATTGAGCTTTTGGAGGTTTTTTACGCCCACACCATTTCTCCCATCTGCATTGCGTTTCTGTTCTGCAGCGTGATGACGGTCTTTATCGGTACTTACAGTGTGGCGCTGGCTGTTTTGGCCGCAGCGGCTTATCTGGCTGTAGGCGTGGCAATTCCCCTTGTCACCTCAAAGCTCTCTGGCGATAACGGCAGGAAGCTGCGCGCTCAGTCAGGAGAGCTGGCAGGCTTTGTGCTGGATTCCCTGCGCGGTCTTTCTGAGATTCTGCAATACGGCTGGGGCGAAAAGCGTATGGCTCAGATGAATGACAGGTCGGATGCTTTGTGCCAAGAGGAGGGACGCATGAAACGCATTACCGGACGAAATAATGGGGTTACCAATACGGTGATTTTGATTTTTGATCTTGCCATGCTGTTTTTGTCCGCCTATTTGTGTGATTTTCCCCAAGCTCTGATCTGTACCCTTGCGCTGATGAGCTCCTTCGGCCCTTGCGTTGCTTTGTCCTCCCTGGGCTCTACCCTGCAAAGCACCTTTGCCGCAGGCAACCGTGTACTGGATATCCTGGAGGAAAGTCCCGTGGCAGAGGAGATCACCGGCAGGCCGAATGTGGATTTCCACGGCGCAGCTGCAAAAAATGTCACCTTTACCTACGGGGAAGAGAGGATTCTGGATGATTTTTCTGTGGAGATACCTGAAAACAGGGTGATTGGCATTGTGGGACGTTCTGGCAGCGGCAAGTCCACTCTGCTGAAGCTGTTTATGCGATTCTGGCAGGTGCAGCAGGGGGCGGTCATGATATCCGGCACAAATGTGGATGAGATCAACACCACAAATCTTCGTGCTATGGAGAGCTTTGTCACCCAGGAAACCCACCTGTTCCACGACAGCATTAGAAATAACCTGCGCATCGCAAAGCTGGATGCCTCCGAAGAAGAGATCATCGCAGCCTGTAAAAAAGCTTCTGTCCACGATTTCATCATGGGTCTGCCCCAGGGGTATGAAACCCCCGTGGGTGAGTTGGGCGGTACCCTGTCCGGCGGGGAGCGCCAGCGCCTGGGGCTGGCCAGAGCCTTTTTGCATAACGCCCCCTTTATGCTGCTTGATGAACCTACTTCTAATCTGGACAGCTTAAACGAAGCGGTGATTTTGAAAGCCATTCATAAGGAGCGTGGAAAAAAGACCGTAATTTTGGTCTCTCACAGAAAGTCTACCATGGGGATCGCAGACCAGGTTTACTCTGTGGAGCATGGGAGGATGAGCTGATGGATATGCAGTCAAAAAGACAACGGGAAAAGGAAACGGTTTCCCTTATGATTTCGATTTATTGCCGCAAAAAGCACGGGGGCAGAACACTCTGCCCCGACTGCGAAACGTTGGACGCCTATGCCCGTCTCAGATCCGACAAATGTCCCTTTATGGAGACAAAGACCTTTTGCTCCAACTGCAAGGTACACTGCTATAAACCGGACATGCGCCGGAAAATCCGTGAGGTCATGCGGTTTTCCGGCCCACGGATGATTTTTTATCATCCGGTTATGGCTGTCCGTCATGTCATTGCGTCACATAAGGAAAGGAAACGACTGGAGGAAAACCCATGAAAATCAAAAAACTTTTGTACACGATTCTTGGCTGTATTGGCATCGGTCTGGGAGCGGTGGGAGCGGTAGTCCCTATGCTGCCCGCCTTTCCCTTTTTGATGCTGGCGGCGTTTTGCTTTGCCAGAAGCTCCCAAAAGCTGGATCTCTGGTTTAAGAACACGAAGCTATATAAAAACAATCTGGAGGATTATGTTGCCGGACGGGGCATGACATGGAAAACCAAAATCCGCATTATGGTCACGGTCACCCTTCTTATGGCCATCGGCTTTTTTATGATGGGACGAAAGGGCATTGTGGCTGGGTGTATCGTACTGGGCTTTGTCTGGCTGTTCCATATTTTATATTTCTGCTTTGGCGTAAAGACCATTTCCCAAAAGCCATAACGCTCCTGTTCCACTGGCCTGCGATTTTCCTGCAAAATAAGAT
>NZ_CEWDFQ010000221.1:0-5167 GCF_982438285.1 Acetatifactor sp.
ATGATGAAATATCTGATTTTGCAGATGATCCATATTTAATCAATGTTGCTGTATCGAGGGCGAAGAAGAAATTGATGTTGGTTGTAACTGGAAATGAACAGGCGAAAGAACGCAATATCACAGATTTGATTGATTACATTCAATATAACAATTTTGAGGTGACAGAGAGCAAAATATATTCCATTTTTGATTACCTTTACAAGCAGTATACAGAGGAAAGGATAGCATATTTGCAGAAGCATAAGAAGATATCAGAATATGATTCGGAGAATCTGATGTATTCATTGATAGAGGAAATTATCTCCGATAATAAATATTCAAGCTTAGATGTTGTTTGTCATTTCCCTTTGAATATGCTGATTAAAAATCCAGAATTATTAAATGAACAGGAATGCCAGTATGCAATGAATCCGGCAACACATTTGGATTTTCTGATTTATAACAGAATTGGTAAAAAGCCTGTGTTGGCGATTGAAGTTGATGGATATGAATATCATAAAAAAGATACTGTGCAGGCTTCAAGAGATTTGCTGAAAAACCACATAATGGAGCTGCATCAAATTCCGTTACTGAGATTTAAAACAAATGGCAGTGGTGAAAGAGAAAAGATTGCTGAAATGCTGGAAAAGCTGGTTGGATAACCAAAGGAAAGAAAATCAAGTAGATCATGGATTAAATCATTTTCACCCCTTGACATTATAGGTAAAATGGAGTACTATACTGTTCGCATCCAAACAATATAATTGACAGTTGTACTAAAAAAAGGGGGTGTCTGAGGTGGAAAAGGATTGTGGTGCGTGGATTAATCTGCTGTCTCATAAGGTTAAAACGCGGCTGAATGCCACATTGCACAATCTTGGCATCACCGGCGTACAGAGCCGGGTAATCTACTATATTCTGTCCCATTATCAGGATGGTCCCATTTTCCAGCGTGATATTGAGAACGTGTTCGGACTGAGCCGTTCTACTGCAACGGGTATCCTGCAGCTGCTGGAAAAAAACGGAATTATCCGGAGGGAGAGCGTAGAAAGCGATGCCAGACTGAAAAGCCTGGTGCCTACACAGCGTGCCGCTATGCTGGACGCCCAGGTGTATGCCTGCCTGCAGGAGACCGATCAGATGCTGACGCGCGGACTCTCCGAGGGTCAGGTGCAGCTGTTCAAGGAGATGGCAGCCCAGATGCTGCGCAATCTGGATGACTGGGATAGCAGGGCGGCTGATGATTCTTCCGGCGAGATCATGCACCCATGGGATCCCAAAAGTTCGCAGCAGAACAAATAACAGGGTGGCCGCTGGCATGGGCAGTGAAGCCTGCCCGGCGTACATTCAGGTGCGGCAGTTTCAAAAAGAGGGCTTTGGGGGGCGTCTTGAGAGGTGTGTTGCGCCAAAAAAACGAAAAGAAACGAAATGTAAAAAAGGAGGAAGTCAAAATGATAAAAGTCTTGGCCCGCAGCATTCGCGAGTATAAAAAGGCTTCAATCCTGACGCCTTTGCTGGTGACGGTGGAGGTTATTCTGGAATGCGCGATCCCGTTTGTGATCGCAAATCTGGTAAACCAGATGCAGGCCGGCTGCTCTATGGATGTAATTGCCAGATATGGTGCGGTTTTGATTGCCATGTCTGTTGTCTCGCTGATTTTCGGCGGCGCGGCAGGCGCTACCTGTGCAACGGCATCTGCCGGTTTCGCGCGTAACCTGCGAAAGGATATGTTTTACAAAATACAGGATTATTCCTTTGAAAACATTGACAAATTTTCGGTATCCAGTCTGGTTACCCGTCTGACCACTGATATTACCAACGTACAGATGGCTTACATGATGATTATCCGCGTTGCCATCCGCTGCCCTTTGATGCTGATCTTCTCATTTGCGATGGGCTTTATTATGGGCGGACGTCTGGCTGCGATCTTTTTGTTTACCATTCCGCTTCTGGGAATCGGCTTGTTTTTGGTCATTCGCTGGGCTACCCCGTTGTTTCGCCGGGTATTCCGCAAGTATGACGCTTTGAATGATTCGGTACAGGAAAACGTACAGGCCATGCGCGTGGTAAAATCCTATGTGCGTGAGAATTATGAAAAGAAAAAGTTTGGTGCTGCAGCGGAAGACGTACAGAAAGACTTTACCCGTGCGGAGCGGATCATGGCTATCAATAATCCCATGATGCAGTTCTGCGTTTATGCCGGAATGGTGTTTGTGCTTTCCTATGGCTCCTATACTGTTATCACCAGCCATGGACTCAGCTTAAACGTGGGACAGATGTCCTCCATGCTGACCTACAGCTTTCAGATTTTGATGAGCCTGATGATGCTCTCCATGGTATTCGTGATGATCACCATGTCCATTGAGTCCGCAGAGCGTATTGTGGAGGTGCTCAGTGAGGAGAGTACGCTGCAGAGCCCTGAGAATGCTTTGACGGAGGTAAAGGACGGCTCCGTTGATTTTGAAAACGTAAGCTTTAAGTATTCCAAAAAGGCTGACCGCATGGCGCTGTCCGATATCAATCTGCACATTAAATCCGGTGAGATTATCGGTATTCTGGGCGGCACAGGTTCCTCCAAGTCATCGTTAATTCAGCTGATTCCCCGTCTGTATGATGTGACGGAGGGAAGCGTTAAGGTGGGCGGCGTGGATGTGCGTCAGTACGACCTGGAAACTCTTCGGAATCAGGTTGCAGTGGTGCTGCAAAAGAACGTTCTGTTTTCCGGCACCATCAAGGAGAATCTGCGCTGGGGCAATCCAAACGCTACCGACGCGGAGCTGGAGGAGGCCTGCCGTCTGGCTCAAGCCGATGAATTTATCCAGCAGTTTCCAGACAAGTATGACACCTGGATTGAGCAGGGAGGAACCAATGTCTCCGGAGGCCAGAAGCAGCGCCTGTGTATTGCCCGGGCATTGCTCAAAAAGCCTAAGATATTGATTTTGGACGATTCCACCAGCGCTGTGGACACCCGTACAGACGCCCTGATTCGGAAAGGCTTCCGTGAGTTTATTCCTGAGACCACAAAGATCATTATTGCGCAGCGGGTTGCCAGTGTGCAGGATGCGGACCGCATTATCCTGATGGAGGGCGGGCGCATCAGTGCCGTCGGCAATCATGATCAGCTGATGGAATCCAGCGAGGTTTACCGTGATATTTATACATCTCAAAATCGAGTAGGAGGTGACAAGGATGCCGAATAACACCAACACCACTGCGCGGGGCAGACGTGCTCCCAAAGGCGTATTGGGCCGCCTGATTAAGACCGTATTTCAGTTTTATCCGGTACTTTTGCCGGTTACGCTGGTCTGTATTCTCATCAATGCCATTGTCAGTTCCATGCCGTCGATTTTCATGCAGAATGTGATTGCCGTGGTTGAGGATACCTTTCAAGCCGGTGACTGGGCTTCGGCCTCAGGCCGTATTTTCAGCCTGCTGACGATTCTGATTACTATGTATGTCATCAGTCTGATTGCCGGTATATTTTACACCCAGCTGATGGCTGTGATTACTCAGGGAACGCTGGCTAAGCTGCGAAAGAAAATGTTTGACCATATGCAGGATTTGCCCATCCGTTATTTTGACACCCATAACCACGGGGATATCATGAGCTTTTATACCAATGATATTGATACGCTGCGTCAGATGATCAGCCAGAGCCTGCCTCAGCTGCTGATTTCAGGCGTTACGCTGATCAGCGTCTTTTGCATTATGCTGTATTACAGCGTCTGGCTGGCTATGGTTGTGGTCTGCGGCGTTGTGATCATGACCTTTGTGGCTCGTTATGTCAGCGGACATTCCTCCCGTTATTTCCTCAGACAGCAGATCACCATTGCCCGCACGGAAGGCTTTATGGAGGAGATGATGAATGGCCAGAAGGTTATCAAGGTATTCTGCCATGAGGACGGTGCCAAGGCCGATTTTGATAAGGTAAATGATGAGCTGTTCGAAAATTCTGAAAGGGCAAACCGCTATGCCAACATTTTGATGCCCCTGTTGGGCAATATCGGCAATGTAATGTATGTTATTGTTGCATTGGTTGGAGGCAGCCTGTTATTGGCCGGAGCGCCTAACTTCAGCATTTCAGGCATGGCTTTGAGCATCAGCATTGTGGTGCCTTTTCTGAATATGACCAAGCAGTTTGCAGGAGCGATCGGGCAGGTGTCCAATCAGGTCAATATGGTGGTTATGGGCCTTGCCGGTGCCCATCGTATCTTTACGCTGCTGGATGAAGAGTCGGAGACAGACGAGGGCTATGTGACGCTGGTCAACGCAAGAGAGCGTGCTGACGGCACCCTGGAGGAATACCATGAGCGCACCAATGTGTGGGCCTGGAAGCATCCTCATCACGATGGCACCGTTACCTATACCCGTCTCCAGGGAGATGTGCGTTTCTTCGATGTGGATTTTGGCTATGTACCTGAAAAGACAGTTCTTCACAACGTTTCCCTGTATGCAAAGCCGGGACAGAAGGTTGCCTTTGTGGGTTCTACCGGCGCCGGAAAAACCACTATCACAAACCTGATCAACCGTTTTTATGACATTGCCGACGGTAAAATCCGTTATGACGGCATCAATATCAATAAGATAAAGAAGGCGGATCTGCGCCACAGCCTTGGCATTGTGCTGCAGGATACCAACCTTTTTACCGGAACGGTTATGGAAAATATTCGGTATGGAAATCTGGAAGCCCGTGATGAGGAATGTATTGCCGCTGCCAGACTGGCTGGTGCAGATGACTTTATCCGCCGGCTGCCGGACGGCTATAACACCATGCTGATTGGAAACGGGGCGAATTTAAGCCAGGGACAGCGCCAGCTGCTGGCCATCGCCCGGGCTGCTGTGGCTGACCCGCCCGTTATGATCATGGACGAGGCTACCAGCTCCATTGACACCCACACCGAGGCTATTGTTCAGCGAGGCATGGATGCGCTGATGGCGGGGCGCACTACCTTTGTGATCGCCCACCGTCTATCCACGGTACAGAACGCCGATGCGATCATGGTGCTTGACCATGGACGGATCATTGAGCGTGGCACCCATGAGGATCTGATCAAGCTTAAGGGTACCTATTATCAGCTGTACACCGGCGCGCTGGAGCTGGATTAATCCTCAATAGATTTCAATAGAATGAAAAAACGGTCTGTCTTCTGAAAATAGGAGGCAGGCCGTTTTTAAATAGAGAAATTGC
>NZ_CEWDFQ010000222.1:0-5166 GCF_982438285.1 Acetatifactor sp.
TTACCTTCCAAGGCCTTCAGAATCGTGCACCAGATGTCGTAGCACAAATACTTGCTAATCTCCTGTATGCTGCCAATATTAATCCTTTTATTTTCGGCAAACAGCTTTTCAATCATTTCCTCTGCCTTTTTCGTATTTTGATCCTGTATCTGAACAATCAGCTCCCTTTCTATCTCCATTGGGTAATAATATCCAAAGTGCGGCTCCAGCTTTACATCAGAGTAAAACAAACATTCATCAAGCTCATAAACCCGCTTTGTCTCCATCACATAGACAGCCTGCTGATATGCGTCCCCGATTCCCTCTCTTCCCTTACAGATATCCCCCGCTGAAAGCGTATACCGAATGTTCAGATGCTGATCCATAAATTCCTGAAGCTGTTCTGTTACCTCTAGCATCATATCTTTGTTTTTCCTCATATCCGCTTCCGGGAAATTCACCAGCAAGGCTATAACGCTGTCCACCATAAGGCTGCAGGCAGCGCAGCCCCGGTCCCCAAAAAGCTCTTCACAGACATTTCCAAAAACAAAACGAATAAATTCCAGATCCAGTTTCTTGTCATGAATCTCTTTCCATTCCTGGCTTTCATCCATTTCAATCTCCTCCGCATAGAACAGCAATACTGTAAACTGCTCTCCCAGCCAGTGAATTTTATACAACTCCTCTACATAGGCCGCATCCTTGGGGACTATCCCTTTCAGCAGATTTTCCAGATATGCCTTGCGGAACATATCGCTCTGGCGCTCCAGCCTGTCATCTGCCGCTCTCAGATTCTCCTGCATCTGAGACAGCCGTCCTCCTATTACTCTAAATTCATTGGTTTCCTCTATATCCTTGGCATTGATTTTCAGCATATCAAGCAAAGTAGTTACCTGTCCGTAATTTCTCTTCAGGAAGTAAAACATCAACAGGATACTCGCACCCACAGAGCCCAGTAGAAGAAGGGTTATCTTATACTGATAATCCCGTATTCCGCCAAAATAAGCGCTGTCACTCCAGTAAACCGTCAGTCTGTATCCCAAGTCCAGTTCATAATTATTCAAATACACCCTTTTCGCAGCTCCTGAAAGCTTCACAAAAGAATCTCCCTGCGCCATAGCAGCATCCAGAAGCCTCTTGTCCTCTTCACCACAGTCTTTCAGCTCAGAAGTAAGAAAGCTCTCCCTTCCCTCCTCTCCTGCAGAACCGTGCTGCAGCGCAAAGCCTTCGTCTGTTCCTTCCGCCGGAAACAGCAAATTTTCCAGATCGTTCTGCTGGTACATAAAAATAATATTAATCTGGGCTCTGTCCCACTTATTTTCTTGAATCGTCTTTACAAACAGCACCTTGTCGCCGCAGATTTTCATCTGCAGAAACGGATAGTTTCCATTCATCAGCTCCATCCACTGATTCCAGTCCATACCCCCATACTTTTCTCCATAGGTACGCCAATAATTCTGCGAGGTGTTTGCTGCATCGCTTGCCACAATATAATCGTCATTGCAAAAATACAAAAAAAGCTCCTCATAATTGCCGTTAATCCTTTTATATTGCCCCAGCTGTCCACAAAGAATGTATTTTGCATACGCCTCATCCGGCTCACTGCCTTCAGATTCTCTTCCCAAAAGTCTTACCTCCTCCTGGAGCAGCAGTGTATAAATCAAATCTTCCATAGCGTCTATGTTTCCAGAAAGGTTAGCGGATATTTGTCTGGCGGCTCTGTCACTTTCCAGTCTGCGATTTTCAATCAGCATTTTTGTACTGTGCCAGTAAGTGATGCTGTTACATATAATCAGAACAAACATCACTGCAACATAGGATCTCATCCATTTCCAAAAAACACTTTTAGCAGCTCTTTTCATCTATCATACTCCATTCCACCCCTCCACATACTTCCCCTCTTACAATAGTACTATGGGGGAAAGAAATGTAAAGTGTTACTTTTTGAATGCAATATGACACTTTTTAAGAAAGCTCTCTCTTTCGCCTGATATCCTGACACCAAAACAAAAAGGTAACGCAAAGGCTCACCAGCATAGTAAAGTAAAAGCTGATGCCTCTGGAGAGACACAGGGAGGGCATTAAATATTGTTCCGTAAATACCCTCAGAAAAACTGCCCCATACATTGCCTCCGTAATCCCCTGGGCGCCGGGTATGGGCAGCATGTCCACCGCAATGGAAACAGAAGCCTGCAGCAGCACAATGGTAAGCGGAGCCGTCTCTGAAAGCCCCAGCCCCCAGTACACCACATAGGTCAGCAAAAAAGCGCTGAAGCGCTGTAAAAAGGTTCCCGCCACGACCACGCATACGGCCCTTCTGTGCGTACGCAGGTAGGAGACCGCTTCCCCATAGCCGTCAATAAAAGCGGAGATTTTTTCCTCGCTTCCGGCGCTCTCTTTTCGAAGCCTGCACCTTACCAAAATCCTTTCCCCCGCCCTCAAGATAGTTCTCACAATCTCCGGCCGGCACATTACAAGCAAAAGCGCAGACACTACCACCACATTCAGGAACAGTCCAAACAGATACAAGGCATAATAGCCCTGAAGTCTGTTCTGCAGGGGTCTGTTCCAAAACAGCAGCAGGAAGATACCTGTCACCACCAGCACAAATTTATAAATTATGGCCACTGCCAGCAGCACTACAGAGCTTCCCGACAAAGAATTTCCGTCCCTTTTCATATAATACAGCTGCATAGGCTGTCCGCCTGTGGCGGAAGGCGTAAGCCCTGAGAAAAAAAATCCCACATAGGAATATCCCATACACCGAAGCAATCCCGTTCCGCCGCCCATGCCCCGCAGCAGATACCAGATCATAAAGCCTTCTGCAGCAACAAAAAAGAGTGCCAGAAAAACTGCCAGAAAAACGCCCTGAAGAGACATTTGTCCGACAGCCGCCGCGATCTGCCCTAAATCCTGACCCCGGAACACTGCGTAAAAGGCAAGGAGCATAACCACTGTAAACAGCAAAACTTGGGCTGCAAGCTTTTTACTTTTCTTTCTATTCATAAACAGCAATCCCTTTCGTCCTTTTGTTTGATGCTTCCCCTCCTGTCAGCTCCGACAGCCTTCCCTCAAAAATGACCTGAAGATTCCTGTCCGCATATTCCTGTACGTCTCCGGGCGTTACCAGAGAAAAATGCTTTTTGGAAATGACAATGCCATTCTTTCCCAGGATTCTTGCCACATAAGAGGAACAGGTATACTGGTTTTTTATGTAAAATTTTCTGCCAAGTACCAAAAAGGGCAGTCCCGCTACAGCATAGTGGAGGCGGAAGCGCCTGCGGTAATCTCTGTGAAGCTCTTCCCGTATACGGCTCTTTTGCTCCTCACTGCATTCCATTCGGCATATTTTATATTCAGCCATGGGAAACGCACACACAATCTGCTCCTTTTTTTCTCTTTCAAAGCCCGCTATCACAGGGATAAAGGGATTTCTCCTCCCAAAGCTGTAAGCCTCCTCCAGATCTGCATCCAGCGACAGTACCACATGCACATATTTGCGTTTCTGAAAAGAACGGATGAGCGCTGCAAAAATCCCGGGAGTGTCCACAAATGCAAGATATATCTGTGCCATATTATGCCTCATTTCTGAGCATTTCAATTTTTTAATCTATGCCCCTCATTGAAACAGGTATATTTTCCTGGCGATCCGGTAGCCTCCCACCGTCAGCTTGCCGCCCAATGTTCCCGGAAGATAAGTAAAACCGCTTAAGGTAGTATACTTCAACCGATAATAAAGTGCAGGATTTTCCTTTTTCATATCCTGCCACAGTTTTTTCCTTTTCTGCTTTGCATCCTCATTCTGTATCAGAAGCAGGTGAATAGACGATATGGCCATCATGATAGAAATATTTCTGCACATATAATCTGCAAGCTTGGGATAAACCTGCCTTACCTCATTCAGATCCACGCTGCCCGCAATGATTTTTGTAACTCGAATCTGCTGATCAATACGGCTCATTAAAACCTTTTCATTGACGGACTGATCCTCCCTGCCCAGATAATACTGATACAAATCCATATCCAAGTACAAAATACGTTTCACATAAGGCAAGGGATTATATGCAAAAATATTATCCACATAAAAAGTGTGCTCCGGCAAAATCACACCGGATTGCCTAAGGATTTCCGTTCGATAAACCAGCGCGTGCATAATCAGATACTGAGAGGGTTTAAAATGTCTCATGTCATTCCAGCTGCATACTTTTTTCTGCGGAAATACATTTCGATATGCCATGCTGCGGCTGGTTCCTTCCTCCAGATGATTGTAGACATAATTGCACACAATCAGATCCGGCAGCATCTCTTCTTGATCTTTACCGCAGCGGATTTTGATCTCCTTCAGCAGATTCCTGTACGCTTCTGCATCCAGCCAGTCATCAGAGTCAACCACCTTAAAGTACAATCCTCTGGCAAGCTTCATTCCTGTATTGACGCCTGATCCATGACCCCCATTTTCTTTCTGTATGGCTTTTACGATACCAGGATATTTTTTTTCGTACTCTGCGGCAATCTGCCCTGTTGCATCTGTGGAGCCGTCGTTTACAATGATAATTTCCACGTCTTCGCCTCCCGGCAGCAAGGAGTCTATACATCTTCTCATATAATCCTGTGAATTATAACAGGGTACGGTCAGTGTAAGATATTTCATAGGCTCTGCACTCCTTTCGTACCCTGATTCTAGCGGAAAAGAATAAATTTTTTCGACTTAAAATTTATAATAATTTCAAAATTTTTTCTAAACAACACATGACATATACTTTCATTATCAATCTGCACACAAAAAAAAGAACCATATTCCTATGGTTCCCTGTAAAAGGCGTCTGCCGGATTTGAACCGGCGATAAGGGTGTTGCAGACCCGTGCCTTACCACTTGGCTAAGACGCCAGATATCACATTATATGCCTATAACGCCTCCGCTATTCAAATGACTCCAACGGGAATCGAACCCGTGTTACCGCCGTGAAAGGGCGATGTCTTAACCGCTTGACCATGGAGCCGTCTCTTTTCCCGCCTTTTCCCTCTCAAAGCTCCCCCTGTTGGACTCGAACCAACGACACTGCGGTTAACAGCCGCATGCTCTACCGACTGAGCTAAGGAGGATCATTCTCTTGTGCCTTCCCTCTTCTGCACCCTCAAAACCGGACACTGGATCTTTCCACGCTTCCCGCAGGACTCCGGAACCT
>NZ_CEWDFQ010000223.1:0-5135 GCF_982438285.1 Acetatifactor sp.
TTTCCCATCTCGGTGACAGATAAGGACATGAAATGGACCTTTATCAATAAGCCGGTGGAGGAAATGCTGCATATCACCAGAGCGGACAGCATAGGAAAGCATTGCAGCAGCTGGGGGGCAAAAATCTGTAACACCCAGGACTGCGGAATCGCATGCTTAAACAGAGGAATCACGGAAACCTATTTCGACCAGAACGGGTCGGACTACATGGTGGATGTGAATAAGCTGTATGATAAAAACGGAGAGCTTTACGGGCATATTGAGGTGGTGCAGGACATTACCACCCTGCAGAGCGCCATACATATGCAGCAGGAGCTGATTTCCCATGCAGAGGAGGCCTGCAGCAAGCTTGTGGAATATGCTGCGGATTCCTCGGAAAGAGCTTATAAGCTGTCGGACGGTGCAAATGAGCAGACTGCCGCCATCCAGGAGCTGGCGGCTACCATTGGGGAGATTGCAGACCACACTAAGCTGAATGCGGAAAGTCTGGACAAGACAACGGAGCAGACTATACAGGCGGACAATGATCTGCAGGCGGGCAGCAGGCAGATGGAAAAACTCATTGAAGCCATGGAGAAAATCAATGAGACCTCACAGGAAGTAAACCGCATTATATCCACCATTGAAGAGATTGCGGAGCAGACAAACCTTCTTGCGCTAAATGCTTCCATTGAGGCGGCCAGGGCCGGAGAAGCGGGCCGGGGCTTTGCCGTTGTGGCCGATCAGATTGGAAAGCTGGCGGCCCAGAGCTCGGAAGCTGCCAAGGATACCAGGCAGCTGATTGAAACCACTCTTCAGGCGGTGGAAAACGGCAATGAAATTACGGAAGAAACGGACAGAACCTTGCAGGAAATTGTAAATCTGATGAATCAGGTAAGGGAAAACATTAACAGCATCAATGAGAAAATGTCAACCCAGGCTGGTACCATAGAGCAGGTGAACCAGGGGCTTGGGCAGATTGCGGGCGTGGTACAGGAAAACTCCTCCATTGCAGGGGAAAACTCCCAGACCAGCAAGCTCATTGAAGAGCAGGCAAAAGCCCTTCAGGAAATTGTAAACGGGTATTAGAAGGGTGTTAGAAGACGTGCCGGCGGCATAGGTCCTTTTTGGATCATGCCGCCGGTGTTGTTTTTCTGACAGATTCTTCTTGACAAATTCTTTTTCACCTCATATACTTTGAATATCAAATAATTTGAAACATAGAATAAAGGAGAATAAACATGTTTGAAAGAGTAAAAGAGATTATTACAGAGCAGTTAAATCTGGAAGGTGTAGAGATTACGGAGAGTTCTTCCTTTAAGGAGGATCTGAATGCGGATTCCCTGGATTTGTTTGAGCTTGTTATGGCCTTTGAAGAGGAGTACGGTATTGAGATTCCCTCCGAGGAGCTGGAAAAAATATCCACAGTGGGCGATCTTATGGAATATATGAAGAGTAAGGGTGTGGAATAAAGCGTCCGTCAGGGCGGATGCAGAAGTAAGAACCGCGCAGGCGGATGTTGAGAGCAGGAGGCAGATTGTGAAAACACGTATCACCGAATTACTTGGAATCAAATACCCTATTCTTCAGGGCGGTATGGCCTGGGTGGCTGAATACCATCTGGCGGCGGCGGTGTCCAACGCCGGAGGCTTTGGGATTATCGGAGCTGCCAGCGCGCCGCCGGAGGTAGTCAGGGAGCAGATCAGAGAAGCCAGAAAGCTGACGGATAAGCCCTTTGGCGTAAACGTAATGCTGATGAACCCAAATGCTGCCCAGGTGGCGCAGATTGTTGTGGAGGAGGGCGTAAGCGCGGTGACAACCGGCGCGGGAAACCCGGCGCAGTTTATGCCTCTTTGGAAGGAAGCTGGGGTGAAGGTAATTCCGGTGGTTGCCAGCGTTGCCATGGCAAAGCTCATGGAGAGAGCAGGAGCGGACGCTGTAGTGGCAGAAGGGATGGAGTCCGGCGGCCACATCGGCTCTGCTACTACAATGACGCTGGTGCCTCAGGTAGTGGACGCAGTGTCCATTCCTGTAATTGCGGCAGGGGGCATCGGTGACGGGAGAGGCTTTGCGGCAGCCTTTATGCTGGGAGCAGAGGGCGTACAGATGGGCACCCGTTTCTGCGTGGCTAAGGAAGCCATCACCCATGAGAAGTATAAGGAGCGTATTATCCGGGCGAAGGATATTGACTCGGAAGTGACAGGTATGTCACATGGCCATCCCATCCGCTGTATCCGCAACCAGATGACTAGAGAGTATGTGCGTCTGGAGAAGGAAGGAGCCGGACTGGAGGAGCTGGAGCAGCTTACCCTGGGGTCTCTCAGAAAGGCGGTTATGGAGGGGGATGTAACAGGCGGCACTGTGATGGCCGGACAGATCGCCGGTCTCATACATAAGGAGCAGACCTGTGAGGAGATTATCCAGGAAATCATGACGGACGGCAGCAGGCTGCTGGACGTAGAGAAATGAGGGTAAAAATGAGTAAGACAGCATTTATTTTCCCAGGACAGGGAGCACAGTACACAGGAATGGCAAAGGATTTTTATGAGGCCTTTCCGGTCTGCAGACAGGTATTTGACATGGCGTCGGAAGCGGGCGGACTGGATGTTGCGCAGCTTTGCTTTACGGAAAACGACAGACTGGACATTACGGAATATACACAGATTGCCATGCTCACGGCTGAGATAGCCATGTGGAAGGCCGCCGAGGAAAGAGGGCTTGTCCCGGATGTGACGGCGGGCTTAAGCCTAGGAGAATACGGCGCTTTGGCGGTAAGCAAGGCCATGGCTCTGGAAGATATTTTTCAGATTGTGCGAAAGAGAGGCATCTTTATGCAGGAGGCCGTGCCTTCGGGCGGCGCCATGACTGCGGTGCTGGGACTGGATGCAGAGACGATTGAGCGTATTTGCGGGGAGACGCCGGGGCAGGTGTCAGTGGCAAATTATAACTGCCCGGGACAGATTGTAATCACCGGAGAGGAAGAAGCGGTTTCCCAGGCAGCACAAAAAATGACGGAGGCCGGAGCCAGACGCTGTGTACCCCTAAAGGTGAGCGGCCCCTTTCACTCGCCCATGCTTGAGGAAGCGGCAAAGAAGCTTGGAATGCAGCTTGCCACGGTGGAGGTACGGGACATAGAGATTCCTTATCTTTCCAATGTGACGGCGGACTATGTGACGGATAAAGCGCAGATCAAGGAGCTGTTAAAGCGCCAGGTGGCTTCTCCCGTGAAATGGCAGCAGTGTGTGGAGCGCATGATTGCGGATGGGACGGACACCTTTGTGGAGATCGGTCCCGGGAAAACGCTGTCGGGCTTTCTGCGCAAGATCAACAGAGATGTAAGGGTGTTTCATATAGAGAAAATTGAGGATTTGGAGAAATTGCCATGCTGAGAGGGAAGGTAGCGCTGGTGACAGGCGCAGGCCGGGGCATCGGTCGGGAAATCGCCCTGACCCTTGCCGGCTACGGCGCAACGGTCATTGTAAATTACAACGGTTCAAAAGAGAAAGCAAATCAGGTGGTGCAGCAGATCACGGAAGCTGGAGGCACTGCGGAGGCGGTGCAATGCTCTGTGGCGGATTATGAGGCCTGCGGGGAAATGATACGAAACGCCCTGGAGAAATACGGGCGTATTGATATCCTGGTAAATAATGCCGGGATTACCAGGGACAATCTGGCAGTGAAAATCAGCGAGGCGGATTTTGACGCGGTGATGGATACGAACCTGAAGGGAACCTTCTTTACTATTAAGCATATGTACCGGGCCTTTTTGAAGCAAAGAGGCGGACGGATCATCAATCTTGCCTCTGTCAGTGGACTGCTGGGAAATGCGGGACAGGCAAATTATTCGGCCAGCAAGGCTGGAGTGATCGGACTGACAAAAAGTATTGCAAGAGAGCTTGCGGCAAGAGGAATTACGGTAAACGCTGTGGCGCCCGGATACATTGACACCGAT
Source organism: Acetatifactor sp. (assembly GCF_982438285.1). NCBI lineage: Bacteria > Bacillati > Bacillota > Clostridia > Lachnospirales > Lachnospiraceae > Acetatifactor > Acetatifactor sp. The sequence goes on from NZ_CEWDFQ010000223.1 coordinate 3,932, forward strand.
ATGACCCAGGCCATGCCTGAGAGTGCAAAGGAAGCAGTGCTGGCCCAGATACCTCAGAAACGTGTGGGCACGCCGAAGGATGTGGCGGAGGCGGTAGCCTTTCTGGCCAGCGACAAGGCGTCCTATATCACCGGCCAGGTGCTTTCTGTGGACGGCGGAATGTATATGTGACACAGTCTTAGGAAAAGGGAAAACAGTGAAGAAATGCGGCTGAAAAGCGCAGAAATGAGGGAAAAATGAGCAGAAGAGTAGTGATTACCGGACTGGGAGCCGTCACGCCCATCGGCATTGGCGTGGAAGCATTTTGGAAGGGAATCCGGGAGGGAAGAATTGGTTTTGGCCCTATCACAAAATTTGACGCCCAAGGCTATAAATGTCATCTGGCGGCAGAGGTGAAGGATTTCGATGCAAAAAAGTATATGGATGCTAAGGCCGCAAGGCGCATGGAGCTTTTCTGCCAGTACGCGGTAGCGGCTGCCGGGGAAGCGCTTGCGGATGCGGGACTTGACCTGGCGAAGGAGGACCCTTTCCGCATAGGAGTTTCAGTGGGTTCCGGTATTGGTTCCCTGCAGGCCATGGAGCGGGAGCATACAAAGCTTTTGGAGAAGGGACCTTCCAGAGTAAATCCGCTTATGGTTCCTTTGATGATATCCAACATGGCGGCAGGAAATGTGTCCATTCAATTTGGACTAAAGGGCAAGAGCATCAATGTGGTGACAGCCTGTGCCACAGGCACCCATTCTATAGGCGAGGCCTTTCGTTCCATCCAATACGGCGAGGCCGAGGTTATGGCGGCGGGGGGGCACCGAGAGCAGCATCACGCCCATTGGCATTGCGGGCTTCAGCGCTTTGACAGCTCTTTCTGCCAGCGAGGACCCGGAAAGATGCTCCATTCCATTTGACAAGGAAAGAAGCGGCTTTATCATGGGCGAGGGCGCAGGCATTGTTATTTTAGAGGAGCTGGAGCATGCCCTGAGCCGGGGGGCAAAAATCTACGGAGAGGTTGTGGGCTATGGCAGCACCAGCGACGCTTATCATATCACCTCTCCGGCCGAGGATGGTGAGGGCGCAGCCAAGGCCATGGAATACGCGGTGGCGGACGCCGGCATTGCAAAGGAAGAAATTACCTATATTAATGCTCACGGCACCAGCACCCACCACAACGATCTGTTTGAAACCAGAGCCATTAAGCTGTGCTTTGGGG
>NZ_CEWDFQ010000224.1:0-5088 GCF_982438285.1 Acetatifactor sp.
AGATAAGTGCACACCCTGGCAATGATTCCTACTGTATCCCGTCCTACTACCGTAATAATTGTTCTTTTCATTCTTCCTCCATTCTCCTCCCTTGTTATTACGCAATATTGATAATGGGGGAAACTTCGTTTCTCCCCGCCACCATAAGCCTGAAATCTCCGCCATTGTAGGGGTTATCCCCCATGGTGATCTCCATGCGCACCGCCTCGTAGGCAAGCTCCGGCAGATTGTTTTCCTTGCTTAAATGCCCCAGAAGAATGGTCTGGAGCCCATCGTGCAGAATCCGGCCAAGCAGCCTTCCCGAATTTTCATTGGACAAATGCCCCTTATCTCCCAGAATGCGCTGCTTCAGATAATAAGGGTACGGGCCTACCTGAAGCATATTCACATCATGGTTTGCTTCCAGCAAAACCGCATCCATGCCCTTTAGACACTCCACGGTATAATCGTTATAAACCCCCAGGTCCGTACAAATTCCCACTCGTTTGCTGCCGTATCCGATGCGGTAGGCCACAGGCTGGGCCGCATCATGGGAAATCCGCATAGGGTTCACCGTCAGGTCCTTGATGATCAGCTTTTCATCCTCGTAAACCTCTCGAAAAAGAGAGTCCTCAATCCTTCCGATGGTGGTGCATTCCTTAATAGCCTCTATGGTGCCTTTCGTGGCATAAATGGGAACATTGTATTTGCGGGCCATGACCCCCAGCCCATTGATATGGTCCATATGCTCATGGGTCACCAAAATACCGTCCAGATCAGCTCCTGTAATTCCCAGCGTATGCAGACCGCACTCTGTCCTTTTTCCGCTGATTCCCACGTCCACAAGCAGATGGGTTGCCTCAGAGCCCACATAGATGCAGTTTCCGCTGCTTCCGCTTGCAATACTGCATAATCTCATAATTTAAGTCTCTCTTTCCTCTATTTCCAGTATATTTCTATGACCTCGCCGCCGTTTAAAGCCTCCATATACTGAGCCGGCCTGCCATTTATGTTGGTCACAATGCTGCGCCCTCTGGAGTCCCTTAAATCAAAATCTATAAAGTCAAATACATCCACAAACACATAGCTCTTTTTACCGGATAACACAACAGGCGCGCCGTTGACTGTTACAGTCACTTCATTGTTTTCCTTTTCGCCAAGGCTCTTTGGCGCCTCCTGTTTCTCTGCCGGCGCATCTGTCTTGGAAGCCTGCTTCTCTTCTGGATGATTCTCCTCCTCCCGCAGGTTTTCCTCCTCCGGGGTGTGCCGGTTCTCTGAGGGCTTCTCCGCTTCCATATCCCATGTCAGGGTAAAGTTTTCATATACCCTTGTCTCCGGCCTGGCCGCCGTCTCATTCACCTGAATATTTTCTCCCAGCGGCACATCCAGAAATTCCGCGATTTCCGATACCGTATAGTAATTATGTACCTGTATGGCATCTCCCTCCCGGATCAGATAAAATTCGTTTTCTCTATTTCCATTCACATAAGCGGTTTTGGGAAGGTCAATGCCCGCTCCGTTCACAAAAACATGAAGCCGTTCCGAAAGCTCCGAAAGCCGGCCAAGCTCCAGGGAGGCTGCCGCTCCGGTGGTGGAGGCGGTGATCTCTATCTTGTCTCCGCTGTGTATTTGGGTATAGATGTCCGCCGGATCCTTATTTACGCGGATCACAGCCGATTCCCCCTGCTCTCCTCTAATCATGCGGTTCTTGCCATTCACCGAAAAGGTGAGGGCCTGGCCCCGTCTCGGGAAAAGTGCCTCATTGGGGAATTTTGCCTGCATGGCCGCATCCGCCACGGATATCCTTCCATTGTCATACAGCTTTATGCGCATCTTGTTAAATTCCACGAAGATAAAATTGTTGCTCTGCTCATAATAGCTTAAGCAGATGCCGATGGGAGTCACCATCATGGCATCGTTTCTGGCGTTTTCTATCTCAAACTGAATATTCTGCATCACTTCCTGGCCGCGGATGGCTACTCGTTCCTTTGCAATTCCCAGCTCTGCCGCCAGCTTCTCAGTATACCCGGGAATCATTCCTCCTCCGCCTACCACGAATACTGCGCTGACAGATTTATCGCCGTTTAACTCCTTGATGCAATCCGCTGCCAGCTTTGTCATTCTGGCCACGGCCTCCTCCAAAAGCTCCATCACCTCCTTAGAGGAGATGGTCTGAGGCAGTCCCAGAATATCCGTATATTCCACCGTTTCCATTTCTCCTGCCTTGCGTTTGATCTGCTCCGCCGTATCAAAATCCACAAGACAGTGCTGCACCAGAATATCCGTCAGGCTGTCCCCGGCTACCGGTATCATGCCGTAAGCCACTATGGTGCCTTCCTTTGTAATGGAGATATCGCTGGTGCCCGCCCCAACGTCCACCAGCGCCAGATTCAGCATACGGAATTTTTCCGGGATCGCCACCTGTATGGCGGCGATGGGCTCCAGCGTCAGATTTGCCACATGAAGCCCGGCCAGCTCCACCGCCTTATACAGCCCATCCACCACATCATCCGGGAGAAAGGTGGCAATCAGATCAATTCCGATTGTCTTAGCCTTATGTCCCTCCAGATTTCCAATCTGGTAGCCGTTCATATAATATCGCATGGGCGTATATCCCACACAGTAAAACTTTACGTCCGTGTCATTGTCTCTCTGAAACTCCTCATAAGCCTTTTCCACTCCCATGGCAGCCAGGGAATAGATATCCTCTGCCAGAATCTCCCGCTCACTCTCAAAGGTATGCTCCGTATAAGTGGTCACAGTCCGCAGTACACGGCCAGCCGCTGCAATACATACCTCTGTAAGCTCTCTGTTCAGATCCTGTTCCAGCTGTGCTTTCACCTGGGAGATGGTCTCTCCCACCTTGCCGATATCGTGTATCTGCCCGTCCAGCATGGCCCTGGTCTCGTGCTCCTTCACCCGCTGTGCCGCCACATGAAAGCTGCTGCCGCTTTTATATCCTACGGTTCCCACAATGCTGCGGGTGCCAATGTCCAGGCCAAATACCAGCTGTCCCTGTTTTTCCCTTACTCCTGCCATGTAAAAGCCTCCAGTTTCTTATTGATCTGACGATAGCTGTCCTCCAGGGAACCGCTGTTATCTATGACAAAGTCACAGGCCCCTCTAAATTCCTCCTCCGACAGCTGACTGTTCATGATTCCCTCTATCTTTTCAGGCGCATAGCCCCTGGCTCTTTGAAGCCGTTCTCTGCGTACATCCTCTGCTGCATAAACATACCACAGCTCATCCACGATCTGGCCGTAGCCCCCTTCCACCAAAAGGGCGGCCTCCACAAAAAACAATTCAATGTCAGGATTTTCTCTGGCCTGCCTATACCGCTCCAGAAGAAATTCCTTCACGGCCGGATGTACAATCTCATTGACCTGTTCCAGGCATTTCTCATCGGAAAAAATCTGTTCCGCCATGGCGGCCTTGTCAATCTGTCCTTCTCTGTCCAGGATTTCTCTTCCCAGAAGCCTTACCAGCCTGTCAAAGCAGGAAGTACCCGGCAGCTTTACCAGATGGGCCACCTCATCCGCAAGATAAATCTCACATTTATAGTGCTTTGCAATATAACGCAGAAGCTCCGATTTCCCCGAGCCTACGCCTCCCGTAATCCCAATAAAACGCACCTTCATCATTTCGCCTCATACCAGTTTTCGCCAGTATGCAGATCCACCTCCAGAGTCACCGCCAAATCTGCTGCCGACTTCATATTTTCGGAAAGGATTTCCCGAACCTGCTCCTCTTCCTCCTTAAGGGTCTCGATCAAAAGCTCGTCGTGTACCTGCAGAATCAGCTTGGATTTTAGTCCCGCCTCCCGCAGAGCCCTCCATACCCGGATCATAGCAATCTTGATGATATCTGCAGCCGTGCCCTGAATGGGAGAATTCATAGCTACCCGTTCCCCAAAGGAGCGCTGCATAAAGTTAGAGGAGGACAGCTCCGGCACCGGGCGCCTTCTATGAAACAGGGTGGTCACATAGCCCTTTTGTTTGGCTTCCGCCACCAGCCCGTCCAAAAATTCCTTGACTTTGGGATAAGTGGCAAAATACTGCCGGATATACGCTTCGGCCTCCTTTCTGCTGATGCTTAAGTCCTGGCTGAGGCCAAAGGAGCTGATACCGTACACAATACCGAAATTCACCGCCTTGGCATTTCTTCTCTGCAGGTCCGTCACCTCCTCAAAGGGCGTGTGGAACACCTTGGCCGCCGTAATCCGGTGGATATCCTGGTCCATCTTATAGGCCTCAATGAGCTGTTCATCCCCGGACATATGAGCCAGAACACGCAGCTCAATCTGAGAATAATCGGCATCCATAAATTCATAGCCTTCCTTTGGCACAAACACCTTCCGGATACGCCTTCCCAGCTCCATCCGCATGGGAATATTCTGCAGATTCGGCTCTGTGGAGCTGATACGCCCTGTAGCCGTTATGGTCTGGTTGAAATTGGTGTGAATGCGGTGATCCGCGCCAATATAAGCGGCCAGTCCGTCCGCATAGGTGGATTTCAGCTTTGCAAGGCCTCTGTATTCCAGAATATCCTTTACAATAGGATATTCCTCCGCCAGCTTTTCCAACACATCTGCTGCCGTGGAATATCCTGTCTTAGTCTTTTTCCCTCCGGGAATGCCCATGGTTTCAAATAATACCTCGCCCAGCTGTTTGGGTGAGTTAATGTTAAATTCCACTCCCGCCTGGGCATGGATGGACTTTTCCAGCTCCTCGATTCTGCTCACCAGTGCGTCCCCATAAGCCTTCAGCTCCTCTCTGCGCACCTCCACACCTTCTTTTTCCATGTCATAAAGCACCAGAGAAAGGGGCATTTCTATTTCATCCATCAGATGATCCATCTGCGTTTCCTTAAGCTTATCCCGAAGCACTCCAAAAGCCGCTGCACACACATAAGCGCCAAAGCAGTAATATTCCATGCACTTTTCGGGCTGCTTCTCAAAGGCCTCCGAAAGCTTAAGCTTCCCAAAGGTTTCCACCTTCCCGGGAATGGTCAGGTTTAAGTGCTCCGAGGCAATGGTCTCTATGCTGTAATCACTTTTCAGCGGATTTAAAAGATAGGCTCCGATTAAAATATCAAAATATTTCTCTGTGC
>NZ_CEWDFQ010000225.1:0-5064 GCF_982438285.1 Acetatifactor sp.
ATATCTCCGGCCATGGCAGAAAGGGTTATGGCATCCTTCTCTCCCTGGCTGCACTGGGAAAGCATTTCGATTTCCTCCAGATAGCCCTGCAGAAAATCCCGTTCCTCCTCAGTGAGATATTCCTCCGGATCAACCGGCTCCCCGATGCCGATCCGGTGCTTTTTCAGGTAATCAAAAACCAGCTGCAGCTGCTCCTTTGCCAGGGAAAGCTCTGCGAAGGCGTCCCTCACCTGCTCCTCCTGTATAAAGCCGCCCTGTTCTCCAGCCAGCTTTTTTATCTGCTCCAGCGTTTTTGCAAATACTACTTCCCTGTCCATACAGTCTCCTTATCTATCTTTCTGCCTACTTCACATGCTCATGGGTAAAAAGGTGGTATTGGCAGTACTCGTAATTACCATTGCATTTAGAGCAGAAGCGGAATTCCAATGTGGGATCATCCGCCTCCGTGCGTCCGCAGATGGCACAGCGGTGCCCGGCAGTCTTAACGTTTCGTTTTATCTCATGCTTGAAGGCTGCCCTGCGTTTTATCTGTTTTGGAGTCATATGAATCCGGTTTTTGGTGCGCGCATAAAATACGATAAAATTCAACAGGGAAGCTCCGATGGCCATCCGCGAGAAGAGATTGCCGCTGGCGATAAACTCCCATACCATCATGACAATATACACAATTCCCATCCATTTTACCTTGATGGGGATCACAAACATGAGAAGCACCTGCACATTGGGGAAGGTGGCGGCAAAGGCCAAAAATATGGACATATTGATGTAATAGGTGCTGAACATAAAGGAGCCCTGGGTAAACAAAAGGGAAGCAATCACGCTGTCCATACCGCCGGTAACCAAATAGTAATAGCCCATGCACAGGAAGCTGCCGATCACAGTAAACAGCATGCCCATGAACAGATACACATTATACCGGTAAGTACCCCAGGTCCGCTCCAGAGAGGTTCCTATATTATAATAGAACAAAAGCATAATGATGGTAAAGGGGTCTAAGGAGCTGGGCGGAACGATTATCCAGGTCACAAGCCTCCAGATTTGTCCATGAAAAAGGATTTCATAAGGATTGAGTGTTAAATAAGTAAGAAAGCTGCCGTTAATCAGGTTGATAATATATCCCACCACATAGCATAAAATCAACACCAGTGAAATATTGGGTATGGCATATCTGCCAAATTTTTTTTCAAAATTGCTCATCCGCCGCATTGCCTCCGTCTATTTCTTTTAAAAATCCCTCCGCATTTTCCGCCTGGCAGAGGAATATATTGTTCAAACAGTCCTGCTCTATTTTAACATTCCGTCTCCCATAAGTAAACCAAGTTTATAAAACTTTCATTTCTCAGTCTCGTTGCATTTTGTCGATATGTGTCGTATAATACCAGATGCAACTTGCAAATTCATTGGCCTATTCACCAATCAATTAGGAAGGACGCAGTTATATGAATACAACAAACGCAACGGCAGCTCTTGGCATTGACATTGGTTCCACCACCGTCAAGATTGCCCTTTTGGATGAAAATCATAAAATTCTTTTTTCCGATTACAAAAGACATTATGCAAATATTCGCGAAACTTTATCCTCTCTTTTAAAGGATGCCTATGACAAGCTGGGTAATCTCACCCTGCATCCCATGATCACCGGCTCCGGAGGGCTTACACTGGCAAATCATCTGGGAGTGCCCTTTACCCAGGAGGTCATCGCGGTGGCATCCTCCCTGCAGGAGCTTGCCCCAAAAACCGATGTGGCCATAGAGCTGGGCGGCGAGGATGCAAAAATTATTTATTTTGAAGGCGGAAACGTAGAGCAGCGTATGAACGGCATCTGCGCCGGAGGAACCGGCTCCTTTATCGACCAGATGGCTTCTCTTTTGCAGACAGACGCCGCTGGTCTGAACGAATACGCGGAAAATTACCAATCCCTGTATACCATTGCGGCCAGATGCGGCGTGTTTGCCAAGTCCGACATCCAGCCCCTGATCAACGACGGTGCCACCAAGGAGGATCTGGCTGCCTCTATTTTTCAGGCAGTGGTAAACCAGACCATCAGTGGTCTTGCCTGCGGCAAGCCCATCAGAGGACATGTGGCCTTTTTAGGAGGCCCCCTTCACTTTCTGCCCCAGTTAAAGGCTGCCTTTATCCGCACCCTGAACCTGGATGAGGAGCACATCATTGATGTGGACAACTCCCATTTATTTGCCGCTATCGGCTCTGCTTTAAATGCAAAAGAAGAGGTGTCCTATACTCTGGAGGAGATGGTAAACAAGCTCTCTTCTGACATTAAGATGGAATTTGAAGTGGAACGCATGGAGCCGCTGTTTGCAAGCGAGGCGGATTATCAGGAGTTTAAAGACCGCCACAGCCGCCACCATGTGGGCGCAGCCGAGCTTTCCTCCTACCGGGGAAACGCCTTTCTTGGCATCGACGCAGGCTCCACCACCACGAAGATCGCCCTGGTGGGCGAGGACGGCTCTCTTTTATACTCCTTTTACAGCAGCAACGACGGAAGTCCCCTGCAGACCGCAATCCGTTCTTTAAAGGAGATTTATTCCCTTCTGCCCGAGGGCGTTTCCATCGTGCGCTCCTGTTCCACCGGTTACGGCGAGGCCTTGATGAAGGCAGCCTTCCTTTTGGACGACGGAGAGGTGGAAACAGTGGCCCATTACTACGCGGCGGCCTTTTTCGACCCAAAGGTGGACTGTATCCTGGACATCGGCGGACAGGATATGAAATGTATCAAGATCAAAAACGGCACCGTGGACAGCGTACAGCTCAACGAGGCCTGCTCCTCCGGCTGCGGCTCCTTTATCGAAACCTTTGCCAAATCCTTGAATTACAGTGTGCAGGATTTCGCAAGGGAGGCTCTTTTTGCCAAGCATCCCATTGATCTTGGCACCCGCTGTACCGTATTTATGAATTCCAAAGTAAAGCAGGCCCAGAAGGAGGGCGCTTTGGTCTCTGATATTTCGGCGGGCCTTGCTTATTCCGTTATCAAAAATGCCCTGTTTAAGGTAATTAAGGTTTCCGACGCCTCGGAGCTTGGAAAAAATATTGTGGTACAGGGCGGAACCTTCTACAACGACGCCGTGCTGCGAAGCTTTGAAAAAATTGCAGGCTGCGAGGCCATTCGTCCCGATATCGCCGGTATCATGGGCGCCTTTGGCGCTGCACTGATCGCACGGGAACGGTACGAGGAAGGCTTTCAGACCACCATGCTCTCCTACGAAAAGATCTGTGATCTGAAATTTGAAACCAGCATGGCAAAATGTAAGGGCTGTACCAATAACTGCCGTCTCACCATAAACAAATTCTCCGGCGGACGCCAGTATATTTCTGGCAACCGCTGCGAGCGTGGTATCGGCGGCCAGAAAAACGCCAACAATGTTCCCAATTTGTTTGAATATAAGCTGCACAGGCTCTTCTCCTACCCTTCTCTGGACCCGGATAAGGCCCCCAGAGGCACGGTAGGCATTCCCAGAGTGCTCAATATGTACGAAAATTACCCCTTCTGGCATGTATTCTTCACCAGACTGGGATACCGGGTGATTCTCTCCCCCAGCTCAAACCGCAAAATTTATGAGCTTGGCATCGAGTCCATCCCCAGCGAGTCGGAATGTTATCCCGCAAAGCTGGCCCATGGTCATGTAACCTGGCTGATCCGCCAGGGCATTACCTTTATTTTCTATCCCGCTCTCTTTTACGAGCGCAACGAATTTGAGGACGCCAATAACCATTATAACTGCCCTATTGTCACCTCCTATTCTGAAAATATCAAGAACAATGTGGAGGAAATCACAAGCGGACAGATCACCTTCCGCAATCCCTTTATGTCCTTCCGTGACCTGGACACTGTTACGGAAGCGCTGACTAAGGAATTTACCGAAATCCCGGCGGGAGAAATCGCCGACGCCTGCAAAGCGGCCTGGGAGGAGCTTGCCTGCGCCAGAAAGGATATGCAGAAAAAGGGTGAGGAGGTATTGCAATACCTGAAGGAGACCGGCAAACGTGGCATCGTTTTGGCAGGACGTCCCTATCACATTGACCCGGAGATCAACCACGGCATTCCTGAGCTGATCACCTCCTACGACATTGCCGTACTGACAGAGGATTCTATCTCGCACCTGGCCGCTCCTGAGAGACCTTTGATTGTGTCAGACCAGTGGATGTATCACTCCCGTCTCTATGCGGCGGCAAGCTATGTAAAGACAGTGGACAATCTGGATTTGATTCAGCTAAACTCCTTCGGCTGCGGCCTGGATGCGGTCACCACCGACCAGGTAAACGATATTCTCTCAGGCTCTGATAAGATTTATACCTGCTTAAAGATCGACGAGGTAAACAATCTGGGCGCTGCCAGAATCCGTATCCGCTCTCTGCTCTCTGCCATCCGCGTGCGGGAAAAGCAGAACAAAAAGCGTACCCTCCACTCCTCTGCCATCGAGAAGGTGGCCTTCACGGAGGAAATGCGAAAAGACTATACTATCATCTGTCCCCAGATGTCGCCCATCCACTTTGAAATCCTGCAGCCGGCCTTTAACGCCTGCGGCTACCACTTTGAAGTGCTGGACAATGACAATAAGCATTCTGTGGACGTAGGTCTTAAGTATGTGAACAACGACGCCTGCTATCCTTCCCTTCTGGTGATCGGCCAGATCATGGAGGCTCTCCTGTCAGGAAAATATGACCTGAACAAGACAGCTATCATTATGACCCAGACCGGAGGAGGCTGCAGGGCCACCAATTATGTGGGCTTTATCAGGCGCGCACTGAAAAAGGCCGGTATGGAGCAGATTCCAGTAATTTCGCTGAATCTGGCCGGTATTGAAAAAAATCCCGGCTTCCACTTAAATGCCGACCTTATGATACGCGCGGCAGTAGGAGCCGAATTTGGGGATATCTTCATGCGCTGCGTATACCGTATGCGCCCCTATGAAGCCACGCCGGGCAGTGTGGACGCTCTCCATGCCAAGTGGCTGAAAAAGGTACAGGCATTTGTTTCGGCAAAGCACATTAACCTATTTAAATTTAACTCCATGTGCCGCCAGATTATCCGGGATTTTGACAGCA
>NZ_CEWDFQ010000226.1:0-5035 GCF_982438285.1 Acetatifactor sp.
GTCATATATTGCCCTTACTTTTCCGGATAATTGATTTCAGCAATATTTCCAAAGCTGGAAACTGCATTCCCCGCCAGGGAAAAAGTTATTCTACTATATATGCGATCTCCGGGAATCCTTTCTGGCTGTCCTTACAGTATTGCTCTGCATAGGAGCCCGCCTTCACATGGATCAGCGTTTCCCCATTCATCGGTAAGGAACCGCCAGCAATTTTTACAACCGATTCCGGTATATATAGGTCCGCCAGCTGGTCAGAAAGTGTGCTCAGCCCACCGCTTTCAATGGTTTCCAGCCCTTCGTTAAGGCGGATCTCCTTAAGGTTGACGCACCATTCAAATGCAATTTCCTCTATGGTTTTCACATTTTCCCCACAGATTACATACTGCAGCGTCTCATCGTGAAAAAAGCAAGAAGCTCCTATCGTCTCCACCGTGTCGGAAAATTTGATCCCTTCAATCCCGGCATTGCTTAAACCGCCCACCAGGGTCACCGGAGTCCCATCGATCTCTTCCGGAATCACCACCAGGCTGTCATCCCCTTGGTAGCCGCTGATATAGATGCCTGTTTCCAGGACAGAATATATGAAGTCCTCTGCAGGCGTTTCTTCATGCTGCTCCAGGGCCTCCATGGATGCCTCCCCGGAGGCTGCCGTTTTTGTGCCGGTTTCAGTGCTCTCTTCTCCTGTCTCCACAGATGCCTGCACTGTCTGCTGGTTCTGCTCCGTTGTTTTCTCTCCTGCCGCGCAGCCGCCCATGCTGAGTAATACCGCCGTCAGTAACAATGCCAAATTTCTCTTTTTCATGTTCTCTCCTTTTTCCTTTTCTGAGGCTTCATCCTTTGTCATTCTATCGTATATTTAAGGTCTGGGAAATTTTTCTCTGTTACGCTCCTGAAAAATTCTTCAGCAGGGGAACCTGCCTTTACATGATAAGTCACCGTTCCATAAAAATCTATTCCCGTCAGGTCTGTGACCGTTTCCGGAATATATATGTCCGTCAGGTCTGAAGATCCTGTCATTAACGCCCCAATTCCTAATGTCTCAAGACCCTCATTCAGCCGGATTTCTTTCAGATTTGTGCAATTATAAAATACCATTTCTCCTATTTCTTTTATATTGTCTCCACATATTACATACATCAGTTCACCATCTTCAAAAAAGCACGCGTCTTCGATTGTTTCCACACTATCCGAGAACCTGATTCCTGCAATTCCGCTTCCAGAAAGGCCACTAACTACAGTCACAGGAACACCTTCTATGTTTTCAGGGATTACAACGATATTATCCTCGCCGTGGTAACCCTCAATACTTACATAGTCGCCCGATCCGGATACCACAAAAATGAAGTCCTCTGCAGGCGTTTCTTCATGCTGCTCCAGGGCCTCCATGGATGCCTCCCCGGAGGCTGCTGTTTTTGTGCCGGTTTCTGTGCTCTCTTCTCCTGTCTCCATAGATGCCTGCACTGTCTGCTGGTTCTGTTCCGTTGTCTCCTCTCCTGCCGCGCAGCCGCCCATGCTGAGTAATGCCGCCGTCAGTAACAATGCCAAATTTCTCTTTTTCATGTTCCGTCCTTTTTCTCTTTAAATATTAAAATTAATATCCCCTTGTCATATATTTTTCCAAACCTGGAAACTGCATTCCTCGCCAGGGAAAAGTTATTCTACTATATATGCGATCTCCGGGAATCCTGCCTGGCTGTCCTTACAGTATTGCTCTGCGTAGGAGCCCGCCTTCACATGAATCAGCGTTCTCCCATCCATGGGCAGGGAGCCCGGCGCAATCGTCGTTACCGATTCCGGTATATATAGGTCCACCAGCTGGTCAGAAAGCGTGCTCAGCCCACCGTTTTCAATGGTTTCCAGGCCTTCGTTGAGACGGATCTCCTTAAGGTTGGCGCAGCGTTCAAACGCAACTTCCCCTATGGTTTTTACATTCTCCCCACAGATTACATACTGCAGGGTCTCATCATTATAAAAGCAAAAAGCTCCTATCGTCTCCACCGTGTCGGAAAATTTGATCCCTTCAATCCCGGCGCTGCTTAAGCCATCCACCAGGGTCACCGGAGTCCCATCGATCTCTTCCGGAATCACCACCAGGCTGTCATCCCCTTGGTAGCCGCTGATATAGATGCCTGTTTCCAGGACAGAATATATGAAGTCCTCTGCAGGCGTTTCTTCATGCTGCTCCAGGGCCTCCATGGATGCCTCCCCGGAGGCTGCCGTTTTTGTGCCGGTTTCAGTGCTCTCTTCTCCTGTCTCCACAGATGCCTGCACTGTCTGCTGGTTCTGCTCCGTTGTTTTCTCTCCTGCCGCGCAGCCGCCCATGCTGAGTAATACCGCCGTCAGTAACAATGCCAAATTTCTCTTTTTCATGTTCTCTCCTTTTTCCCTTTAAATATTAAAATTAATATCCCCTTGTCATGCTCACGTCATAGGTGCACCAATCCGTATTGGAACTGTCATAACCGCTGTTGTACTGGTTAAAAAGGGATATGTCAATCAAAAGCGGTTTCAACCTGATTTTGCTCTCAATCTTAAAATAGGCTCGTGCCTTCCCCATATCGTATCCCGAATCATTGGTCAGCTTCCGCATATTGGCCTGGATGACCTCCGCCATCCGCAAGGTCATGTCCTCCGACTTGTCGCTTCCAAAGCCTATGACTACAAACAGAGTGAGATAATCGCTGTAATGCAGCCCGGAAATAGGCTTGTTGTCTTTTGTTTTGTTTTGAAATCCTGTTGTCAGATTTGTGATCTGGTTCATCAGGTCGCTTATGCTTACTTCTTCCCCTCCCAGACTGTAATGCCAGTAATCTGCATCCTTCTTATACAGCTCTACCGGAAAGCCCGCCTCCAACCGTTCCATATCATTTGACGTTTCAAATAAGGCCAATATGGGAAGGATCACCACCTTTACCGCCGGCACAGGGATCACGCCGCTTGTGGCCGAACTGATGAAGATTGCCGCGCTATCCAAGGCATTCCCTGTAGGATTGCCTCTGCTCCAGAAATTTGCAAATGCCGACACCAGGTTTAACCCGTACCGTATGGCATAAATATCTGTGTAGGCAGCCTTTACATTCGCCGCGTTGGTATCCTTGCCATAGAGAATATACTCCACTTCCGCCCCCATGGCCGCATTGTTGTCCACGCTGATCACCTTATTGGTCAGTGACTTATTGGCCGCGTTCGTAGGGCTTTCCTCATTGAATATGTCCTCAATTGCCTTATACTTTTCCAGATAATCGCTTTCATTCAGCTCCATCATTTCATATCCGCGGTCTGTCTTTTTTTCCAGGATTTTATACTGGCCCTCATAGTCATATGTAGCATAGCTGAACATTTCCATTGCGTAGACGCTTAGGTAAAGATTGTCACGGATACTTTCCAATTCTCCATTGTAAAGGCTTTCAACGATATTTCCAAAGCTGGATACCGCATCCCCCGCCAGAGAGAAGGTATTGCCGTTGGAAAAATCCTTTGTTATATTTGTTGTCCCTGAATATTTATATCTATCTTTGTCCTTTACACTATCTTCTTTATCCTCAGCGTCTTTCTTGGCCTTATCCTTTTCCTTCTCTGTCTCCTCCACCTTATCGTCATCTGTATTTATAAATTTGCTTCTGAGATAGACATAGAGCTCCGGGACTGCAACCGAAGCCGTCTCTGCCGTTCCTTGTCCCGGGTCTAGGGTCATGTGTGCGTCTGAATTTGTGTTGATCGTATACAACGCACCGCTTACGCTGGGAAGGAACAGCTGGGCAAAAGTGGAATCTGCATAATTTGCGATTTCAGCGTTGGACAAGGGTATGCTGTCCTCCGACACTGCTGAAGAAGCCCTGCTTTTTAAAGTATTGAAATCTTTTATTTCTGAAAGCTTCTCCCCACCGTACGTCATGCCGTCGATTACATCGATCACTGCCTGCAGCTGATTTCTCATATTGGTGAGCCTTGTTTTAAGCTCTGTGACAGAATCGCTGTTGATTTTGTCCGCAAATTCCTTGGATAATCCTTCAATTTCCTCCCGATCCGCAGTCGCCAGGTTCGTTCCTACTGAATGAGCCAGAACATTCCATTCTCCAAATTCTGTCTGGTATTTATTCGCGAGCTCTAAGAGGTCGTCCAAGGAGTCTACCTTATGGCCAATCCATTTCCCATCTCCTTTTATTACCACATCCAGGGCATCCACCCCTTTCTGCAGTCTCTCGCGAAATATTACCAGCTCACCTGCCATTCTGTCTAAAGCGTCATCGATTGTCTCACTGTTCTGAGGCAAGATAATTTTTTTGGGATCAATTTTATCAATATTTTCAGATGAAATGTATTCTATCCGCTCCATCAGGACAATATAGGCGTCTGTGGCACTGGCAACCCCAGCTGTCAGATAAAAGCTCTGTCTTTCCTCCACCTGTGATTTGTAGCTGTTATAGGTAGCTTCATAGCCCGATGGAAGGTTATCTCCCTTCTCGCACCCCATCATTGCAACCATCTTGGCATAGGCATCAATCATTGCCTTAGCCTTATCCAGGTAATTTGTTACATGATCCTTCCCTCCTCCGGCTCCTCTGATCGCATCAGTGACTCTCTTCCAGTACTGGATATCATTTGTATCTTCATTATAGGCAATCTCACTGGCTGCATTGACAAGCTCCTGCTTTGCATTGTCAAAGGCGGTTATCGCGTTTGACACATTTGTAAAATTAGTCTCCATAAGGTCGCCGTCAATATAATAAACATCATAGGAAGGCTTATAAACAATGCTGTACTCCGGATCATCCTCTGACAGTCCCTCATTGGCAGCCGCCGTGGCAGCCTCATCAATCTCATCGTCTATTGTCTCTTTACGGGAATGACATCCGGAATCTGTATAGGAATAGGTTTTGTAATCAAGCCCCAGGGTGGGTCTATAAAATTCCGTCAGTCCAGAGGTATTATATAATTGGGATATCATCAGCTGATGGATTTCCTGGTAAAGCGCTCTGTCAGCCTCCAGACTGTTCACAACCCCCACCAGCCATTCATTGGTATAGCCCTCCTG
>NZ_CEWDFQ010000227.1:0-5032 GCF_982438285.1 Acetatifactor sp.
GTATACAGCCTGCGCCATAAAAAGCTTTCCATCGACAAATGGGGGCTTTTGTCTGCGCTGCTTTTGTTTTTGATGGCCCTGCCCCTTCTGCTCTATGTGATGGTAAACTCCGGTCTCATTCCTGAGATTACCCTTCCCTTTTTTACCATCCCAAGGGCCAGCGGCTACAGGGGTTCTGAGATCGCCCTGCGCCCTGGCGAAATGTGGAGCAATCTAAAGACTGCCCTGCGCCTTTTGCTGTTTCAGAACACAGGCAGCCCCTACGATATCCTGCTTCCCTGGGGACTCTTTTACGATATCGGAAGAATTTTTATAGCAGTCGGTGCAGTTCTTCTGCTGATAAAGCTCGTAAAGTCCCTTCTGCGCAGAGAGTTCGCATGGGAGTATTTTCTGTTCGTCCAGCTTCTTGGCGGCGGCATTGTGTGCCTGTTAGTCACCGCCAGGCTCCACCAGGTCAACGCCCTGTTTATTCCTCTGGTGCTGTGCGAGGCCTACGGACTTTGGAATACCGCAGCATTTCTGCTGCAAAAAAGGGCAGTCATCGGCCGGGTTTTCACCTCAGCCGTCGCCGCCCTTTACCTGATCTGTCTGGTTCTGTTCCAGCGAGACTATTATACTGACTATAAAGATACCGTGAACGCTTATTTTGCCATCGGCATGGAGGAATGTGTGGCTTACGCCTTAGAGCAGTGTGAGGAAACGGGCATTGACACCATTACAGTCGAGAAGGGCGCTCAATGGCCCCGGCTTTTGCTCTACACAAATACGCTGCCCTCAGAATATCTGGAGAAGGTGGTGTATGACACGCCCCCTGCACCCGCTTCCTTTGAAACCCACGGCATCCATGTGAACACCCGTATCAACTATGACGCCATAAACAGCCACAGCATCTACATCATTTATTATACCGATGTACCCGTCTTTGAAAGGGACTTTACCCTGACGCAGTTCTACGACTGGTATGTGGCAGTGCCCAAAGCATGACGGTGCGCTATCGATCCATTTCGGCAATGCGGCCTGTGGACTTGTGCTCCTTGATAATACCCTCGATCTCCTTTAAATCCGTACACAAAAGGTCTCCTGGAATGGTGTTTTTCAGAGCGCTGATGGCATTGCCGTACTCCAGCGCCCTCTGATACTGGCCTTCATGGGCCAGAAGCCCATAGAGAACGCCGGATATGTAAGCGTCGCCGCTTCCGATACGGTCCACCACTTCTATATCCGAGTAAGGCGCCTCCTCATAATAGGTATCATCCTTTGCGCTGTAAATGATGGAACCAAAGGTATGACGCTTGGGACTGTGCACGATACGCTGGGTGGAGGCCACGATGGAGATGGGGTACTCCTGCGTAAAGCTCTTCATAATGCTTTTTGCGTCCCCCTCCTTTAAGAAGGTCAGACGGGCCGTATCCTCAGAGCAGAAGAAAATATCCACATAGGGAAGGATGGATTCAATACATTCCTTCGCCTCCGCCCCGGTCCACAGATTCCCCCTGAAATTCACATCAAAGGAGATCACCGCCCCCTGGGCCTTAAAGCGTCTCATCATTTCGATGGCTGTCTCCCTGCACTGGGCGCCGAGAGCCAGGGTAATTCCGCTGGTGTGAAAGCAGCGGGCCGCAGAAAAGAGCTTCTCATCGTAATCGTCTATGGAAATTTTATTGACAGAGGTGTTTTTCCTGTCGTAAACGATACGAGGCTTGCGGGGATATGCTCCGTTCTCATAATAATAGACACCCAGACGCGCGTCCTTGTCATCGTCATATACCAGATAATCGTCGCTGACTCCGCAGAGACGCACACGGTTCTTAATATACATACCCAGATCGTTTGCAGGCAGCTTGGAGATAATTCCGCACCGAAGCCCCAGCATAGCCGCACCGGTAATGGCATTGAGCTCCGCTCCCCCGGCCTGCTTGCTGAAGGTATCTCCCCTGGTCAGCCTTTCATTATCGGGCGGAGACAGCCGCAGCATAATTTCTCCCAGAGAAAGCAGATCAAATTCTCTCTTCATTTTCCAAATCCTCCCTTGTGCTATTCCGTGCAGATTCTTTCTGCATTTTCATATTAACTATATCACATTCTCCGGCGCAAGGTAAAGATATGGGGCAGTAGTTAAAAAATTAACACTGCGGTTTGTCCGGCCTTAGTTTTCTTCCATGTATTCTCTATACTCCTGCTCGCTGGCAAACAAAATGTAGCTTCCCGCCACATATCCCATGTATCCGCTTGCTGTAACATATCCTTTCATAAAAATACCTTCCTTTCAGAATCTGTGTTTTCTTGTTCTGAAAAGAAGGTATCATATTTTGAGTCCTATAATCCGTACTCAATCAAGCAGGACTTTCATTTCTTCCAGCAGTTCCTCCGTTTTTTCCAGGAGAAGCTCCGCGTCGGTTTCCACAAGCCCCGTCCTCTTATATTTGTAGGTAAAAAAGGGATTCCCATATGCGGTAAAGGTCAAATCCTTTCCAATCTTTTTCAGAAGATCGGGAATGCCTGCAGGATTTATGCCCGCATCCGGCCGAAAGGTAAAGGTAATTCTTTCATTTTTCCCCTTTATCTCCGTCATGGAAAGCCCATGGGCTCCCACGCGGATCAAAGCGATGCGCAGCAGATTGTCCACGGATTTTGGAATTTCTCCAAAGCGGTCTAAAAGCTCATCCTTCATGTCGTCCCGCTCCTTTTCATTCTCAATCCCCGCAATCCGCTTATAGATATCCAGCTTCTGCACCTCATTGACAATATAGGAGGGGGGAATAAAGGCGTCCACATCCAGATCGATGACCGTGGAAAAATCGGCGGCAGTAGATATTCCTTTTAAATTCTTTACCGCATCATTGAGCATCTTACAGTACAGATCATACCCCACAGCCTCCATGTGTCCATGCTGCTTCACCCCTAACAGATTACCTGCCCCTCTGATTTCCAGATCACGCATGGCGATCTTAAAGCCGCTGCCCAAATCCGTAAACTCCCTGATGGCAGCCAGCCGCTTTTCCGCCACCTCCTTTAAAAGCTTATCTCGTTTGTACATTAAAAAGGCGTAAGCAGTGCGGTTGGAGCGCCCCACCCGGCCTCTGAGCTGGTAAAGCTGGGACAGTCCCAGCTGGTCGGAGTCGTGAATGATCATGGTATTCACATTAGAGATATCAAGCCCCGTCTCTATAATGGTGGTAGAAACCAGAACGTCAATCTCTCCGCCGATAAAGTCAACCATAATGCGTTCCAGCTCATGCTCTCTCATCTGCCCATGGGCAAAGGCCACATTTGCCTCAGGCACCAGCTTTGCAATGGCTGCGGCCACATCCGCAATGTTGTTGACTCTGTTGTAGACATAATACACCTGGCCTCCCCTGGCCATCTCACGCACAATGGCCTCCCTGACCATTTCCTCATTGTATTCCATGCAGAAGGTCTGTATGGGAAGCCGATCCCCCGGCGCCTCCTCCAGCACACTCATGTCACGGATACCGATCAGGCTCATATGAAGAGTTCTGGGAATGGGGGTTGCCGTCAGGGTAAGCACATCCACATTCTCCTTCAGCTTTTTGATCTTCTCCTTATGGGCAACCCCAAAGCGCTGCTCCTCATCGATGATCAAAAGCCCCAAATCCTTGAATTTTACATCCCCAGAAAGGATTCTGTGGGTGCCGATCACAATATCCACCAGGCCCTTCTGCAGATCTGTCAGAGTCTTTTTCTGCTCTGCAGGCGTCCGAAAACGGCTCATCAGATCAATACGGACCGGAAAATCCTTCATTCTCTGCACAAAGGTGTTATAGTGCTGCTGGGCCAATATGGTAGTGGGCACCAGATAGGCCACCTGCTTTCCCTCCTGCACCGCCTTGAAGGCGGCCCGGATGGCAATCTCCGTCTTTCCGTAACCCACGTCTCCGCAGATCAGGCGGTCCATAATCTTTTTGCTCTCCATATCCGCCTTAGTGTCCGCAATGGCCGCAAGCTGATCCTCCGTCTCCTCAAAGGGGAACATCTCCTCAAACTCCCTCTGCCACACAGTATCCTTCCCATACTGATAGCCCTCGCTCTGCTGGCGCAGCGCATAGAGCTCCACCAGATCCTTTGCCACTTCGTTTACCGCGCCCCTTACCTTTGTCTTAGTGCGCTCCCATTCCTTGGTGCCAAGCTTGTTTAACTTCGGCTTTTTGGCGTCGGCCGAGGCATATTTCTGGATCACGTCAAGCCCCGTTGCAAGAATGTAAAGGTTCCCGCCGTCACGGTATTCAATCTTGATATAATCCTTCACCACATTGGACATTTCCACTTTTTCAATGCCTCGGTAAATTCCCAGGCCGTGGGTTTCATGGACCACATAATCTCCCACCCGCAGTTCATTGAAATCATTGATCTTCTGTCCCTGATACAGCCTCTTTTTCTTTTTCTTCTTTTTCTCCGCCCCAAAAATATCCGTCTCCGAAAGGACCACAAATTTCAGCATGGGGTATTCAAAGCCCTTGTTCACATGGCCGTAATAGGTCATGACCTCCCCGGGAATCACTTCCCGCATGGGGTCCTCCGTATAGATGGCGGGAATCTCCTGGTCCCTTAAATCCTCCGCAAGGCGTCTTGCCCTGGTGCGGGAGCCTGATAAAAGCAGCACCCGGTAGCCCTTCTTGCGGTATTGCTTCAAATCCCGCACAAGGGCTTCAAAGCTGTTGTTATAGGGAGCCAGATTCCTTGCGTTTACATCCAGCTTTTTCTCCGGCTTGAAATAAGCGCTTCTGCCGTCCAAGGTGGAGACGGTGACCACACAGCCCTTCTGTAAGCTTGCCGCCACCTGCTCGCCGCTATACAAAATATTCATCTGGCCTGGAAGCGCATATCCCTTCCCTGCTCTCTGCTCCATGCTCTCCCGAAACTCCAGCTCCACGGCGTCCGCCTGCTCCTTAAGCCTGGCGGGCTCATCCAGAAAAAAGACCGGCCGTTCCTTCACCATTCTCAAAAGCAGCTCCGGCAGCGTCACCGTATCCTCATAAAAGTAGCGGACGTATCCCTCCACATTAGCCAGGTT
>NZ_CEWDFQ010000228.1:0-5000 GCF_982438285.1 Acetatifactor sp.
CAGACGCAAACCCGGGAATCAATGCCACGATCCGGGAGCGCTATTTTAACTCAGCCAGCGCTGCGCCCGCTTCTGTTTTTCCTATTTTGATCAAATTGAAAAACAGTCATATGAAAAAATTAGAAAGAGACAAGATGGGCTCCAAGATATATTACGAACAGCTGTTGACGAAAATCATGGGAAATCTGGATGCTTTCCCAAATCGTCTTTCGCTGGAGGAACAGGGGAAATTTATTTTGGGATATTATCACCAAATGCAGAAAAAATATGAAAAAAGAGAGGAAAAAACAAATGAGTGAAGTGATTAAAAACCGGTATGAATTTGTAATCTTATTTGATGTGGAGAATGGAAATCCCAATGGGGACCCGGATGCCGGAAATATGCCAAGAATCGATCCGGAAAGCGGCCTGGGGCTTGTGACGGACGTATGCCTAAAACGGAAAATCCGAAACTATGTGGAGACGGTAAAGGAGGATGAGAAGGGCTTTAAAATCTATATTAAGGAGGATGTGCCCTTAAACAGAAGCGACAAAGAAGCCTGCAGCGCGTTGGGGATTGAGGAAACAGATGACAAAAAAGTGGCAGAAGCGTTAAAGAAGCTGAAAAAGGATGATCCGGATGCAGATGTGAAGCTGAGAGATTATATGTGTGAGAATTTTTATGATATCCGAACCTTTGGGGCGGTGATGACTACCTTTGTAAAGGCATCCCTAAACTGCGGCCAGGTAAGAGGGCCGGTACAGCTTGGATTTGCCAGAAGCATTGATCCTGTTATGAGTCAGGAGGTAACCATCACAAGAGTTGCCATTACTACGGAAAAGGATGCGGAAAATAAACAGACGGAAATGGGAAGAAAGAGCATCGTACCCTATGGATTATACCGCGCAGAGGGATATATTTCCGCTAATCTTGCCCGTAAGGTCACAGGGTTTTCGGAGGAGGATCTGGAGCTTTTGTGGGAGGCCATTTTAAATATGTTTGAGCATGACCACTCTGCGGCAAGAGGGAAAATGGCGGTCCGGGAGCTCATCGTCTTTAAACACAGCAAAGAACTGGGGGACTGTCCTGCCTACAAGCTGTTTGAGGCAGTGGAGGTATCCAAAAAGGAAAATGTGGAATACCCCAGAAAGTACCAGGATTACACGGTTTTGATACATGAGGAAAGGGTTCCGGACACAGTTGAAATAAAAAGGATGATATAATGCAATATGAGGAAGACGATTTTCTGATGATTTTAGGAATCCAGCATTTTAAATTCTGCAGAAGGCAATGGGCGTTGATTCACATTGAGCAGCAATGGGCAGAAAATGTACATACTGTGGTGGGAGAGCTGATGCACAAAAAAGTCCATGACCCTTATTTGACGGAAAAGAGAAGGGATACTATCATAGCCCGGTCACTTCCCGTTTCGTCGAAAAGCTTAGGTATCAGCGGGGAGTGCGATGTGGTCGAGTTTCATAAATGCGAGGATGGAATAAAGCTGCACGGACATAGAGGGTTCTATTCCATATATCCCATTGAGTACAAGAAGGGCAAGCCCAAGGTGACAGATGAGGACAAGCTGCAGCTTGCAGCCCAGGCTTTGTGTCTGGAGGAAATGTTTTCGGCAAAGGTGCCGGAGGGAGCCATTTTTTATGGGGAGACCAGACGGCGTGAGATGGTGGAAATTACGGACAAGCTGCGAGAGGAAGTGGCGCAAATGTTTCGGGAAATGCACAAATATTACGAAAGGCGTTATACGCCAAAGGTAAAATACAGCAAATCCTGCAATGCCTGTTCCCTGAAGGAAATCTGTCTGCCGAAATTGGGAAAATCTGTTTCAGTAAAGATGTATATTAGCCAGATGCTGCAGGAAGAGGAATAAAGGGTGAAGGAAATTGTGAGAAAGGGCGTCCGCCCCGGCGGACGAAGGGTATGGTATGAAAAAATTGTTAAATACCTTATATATTACTTCCGAGAACAGTTATCTGGCCCTGGATGGAGAAAATGTGGTTGTCTTTGAGGACAAAACCGAGATCGGCAGGCTGCCCCTTCACAATCTGGAGGGGATCGTTTCCTTTGGATACCGGGGAACCAGTCCGGCTTTGATGGGGGCTTGTGCTGACAGAAATATTTCTTTGTGTTATGTCACTCCACAAGGAAAATTTTTGGCAAGAATTTCAGGAAAAATACGAGGGAATGTAGTTTTAAGGCAACAGCAGTATGACAGCAGCAGAGATGAAAAGATCAGCCTGGAAATTGCAAGGAACTGTATCTTGGGAAAAGTATATAATGCCAGGTGGGTGTTAGAACGGGCAATCAGGGATCACAGCATGCAGCTGGATGCAGAGCAGGTAAAAGCGGCATCTGATTTTCTGAAAAATGCACTGGTGCTGATTCAAAATAGTCAGTCGAAAGAACAGCTCAGAGGGTATGAGGGAGAAGCGGCAAGTATTTATTTCGGAGTGTTTGACCAGTTGATTTTGCAGCAGAAGAAGGATTTTGCTTTCCGGGGAAGAAATAAAAGGCCGCCGACTGATCCTGTAAATGCTTTGCTGTCTTTTGTGTATACACTCCTGACCAATAGTATTACTTCGGCATTAGAGACGGCAGGGCTTGACCCTTGTGTGGGATATCTCCATACAGACCGTCCGGGAAGAGCTTCGCTGTCTTTGGATATGATCGAAGAGCTTCGCGCAGTTTTGGCGGACCGCTTTGTGCTTTCACTGATTAATCGAAAGATGATCAGCGGTAAAAATTTTTCTAAAAAAGAAAACGGCGCCGTGTTGATGGATGATGAGCTTCGGAGAAAAGTGCTGACAGAATGGCAGAATAAGAAAAAAGAAGTGATAACACATCCCTACTTGAAAGAGAAAGTGGAGTGGGGAATGGTTCCCTATGTACAGGCTATGCTCTTGGCCAGGTATTTGAGAGGCGATTTGGACGGATATCCTGTATTTTTGTGGAAGTGAGGTAGTGAGGTGGGAAATGCTGGTATTGATTACTTATGATGTGAATACGGAAACTGCGGAAGGCCGAAAAAGGCTGCGGAAGGTGGCGAAACAGTGTGTGAATTATGGAAGGAGAGTGCAAAATTCTGTATTTGAGTGTATTGTAGATAATGCACAGTGTATTGCCCTGAAAGCAACGCTCACGGATATCATTGATCAAAAGGTTGACAGCCTGCGGTTTTATTATCTAGGTAATAAATTTCACACGAAAGTAGAGCATGTGGGCGTAGACAGGGGCATTGCCGTAGATCAGACACTAATTCTATAGCTTCCGTGCGAACCTGAAGCGTACATAAAATGCCAGGAGGATTCGCACCGGCAATTTGCATCAAATGAGCAAAAATCAGGCGGTGAAATGCTGTTTGACAGATATTTTCTGTCGTTAAACAGAGAAAAACTAGTAAAGTTGTATAAGTATTAAAAGAATATTTGGTTATTTTTGCTGTCGCTCCCCACGCGGGGGCGTGGATTGAAATTCAGGTTTCTGTTTCTTTGTCTGGTTCTGGTGAGCGTCGCTCCCCACGCGGGGGCGTGGATTGAAATTGTGTCTGGTCGGCTCCAGAAACCATACTCAGGGTCGCTCCCCTCGCGGGGGCGTGGATTGAAATTCCATGCCACACGCTCTGCCTGCTCCCTGGTGGCGTCGCTCCCCTCGTGGGAGCGTGGATTGAAATTTTGATACTGAGACGACCGGCCTTGACGCCAAAAGGTCGCTCCCCTCGCGGGGGCGTGGGTTGAAATAACGCGGGAGTATCATTATTTTGCCTGTGCGTGGTCGCTCCCCCCGTGGGAGCGCGGATTAAAATCCCCTATAGAGGCATGGCTTCCTGTTTCTTATTCATTATGATTAAAAATCATTTCCCTTCGAGAAGAAAAAATTAGAATTCACACCTCTTCCATAGCATAGCTTCACGTTCTTTGATTCTGTTCTCTTATATAAAAATATTCTATAATATTATTGATAACCCTTCTTATAATAAAAGCACCCCAAATTCGCAGATTCAATCTGAAAAAATAGATATAAGAGATGGATTTTTCCGTGAAAAATGAATAAATAAATGCC
The DNA here is from genome assembly GCF_982438285.1 of Acetatifactor sp. Taxonomy (NCBI): domain Bacteria; kingdom Bacillati; phylum Bacillota; class Clostridia; order Lachnospirales; family Lachnospiraceae; genus Acetatifactor; species Acetatifactor sp. The sequence goes on from NZ_CEWDFQ010000228.1 coordinate 4,055, forward strand.
ATCAGCGGAAAACTAAAAATTATTTTTCGTGGAGGAAAAAGAATTGTACGGCTTCTTTTTTGGATGGTATTTAAAGTGTCAGTCCGACACACAGACATTGGTAATGATACCCGCTTATCATAGAACAGGGCGAAAGCGCACCTGTTCTATTCAGATAATTACAGATCAAGAAACCTGGATGATTCCATATAAAGCAGATGAATTCCGCTGTGTGGGAAAACACATTTCTATCGGGAAAAACCAATTTAGTGGGAAGGGCATCCGGCTGTCAGTGCATACAGCACAGGTGACTGTGGAAGGGAAGCTGAAGTTTGGTCCTCTTCTTCCTTTGAAATATGATATTATGGGTCCCTTTGCGCTGGTGCCCTTTATGGAATGCCGCCACAGAGTGTGGAGCATGGGGCACTTGGTAAATGGCGCCGTATCTATTAATGGAGAGAAATACTTGTTTAAAAATGCCCGGGGATATTGGGAGGGAGACAGAGGGGTGTCATTTCCGAAAAAATATATCTGGACCCAATGCTGTTTTCCCGGTGGGTCTTTAATGCTGGCAGTGGCGGATATTCCCATTATGGGCATACATTTCACCGGCATTATAGGGGTTGTGATATGGATGGAGCGGGAGTATCGGTTTGCTACCTATCTTGGAGCCAGAGCAGAAAGGATTCAAAATAAAAAGGTTTGTATTGTCCAGGGAAATCTGGAGCTGGAGGCAAAGCTCACTAAGGCCCTTTCCCATCCTTTGAAGGCGCCGTCCCAGGGGGATATGGTGAGGACAATCCATGAAAGCGCGGCCTGCCAGGCATTCTACCGCTTCCGCAAAAAAGGCCGCACAATTTTTTCTTTTCAGACAGACAAGGCCTCTTTTGAATTTGAATATTCCTCCTGTGTCTTGAGTTTCCGCAAACTGCAATAAAAAGATAGATATGTATTTCCAAAATGCCAA
>NZ_CEWDFQ010000229.1:0-4978 GCF_982438285.1 Acetatifactor sp.
TTTCTTTTTCTCTCGATTACGTTGTAAATACTAGCATGAAAAAAAACAACAAAATATCACACTTTGGTAATTTGTATGTAATTTTTATGTAAAACCGCAGGGACAACACTCACAAAAAAGGGCGTCTTTGTAACACAAATTGTTCTGTGCATAAAAAAAAGAGAGAACTGCACAATAACATACATCAAATATCCTATCGAAATTCATGAAAGCAAATAAGGAGTACAGCCATGGAATCCATTTGGAACAAGCAGACTCATCCACCCGTCTTTCCCTCCCTGAAGGAGAACCTTACCACAGAGGCCGCTGTGATCGGCGGAGGAATCTGCGGCATTCTCACCGCCTTTCTTCTGCAGAGGGCGGGACTTAAAACCATTGTATTGGAAGCAGACGCCATCGGCAGCGGACAAACCCATCTGACCACAGCAAAAATCACCTTACAGCACGGACTCATTTACCACAGGCTGCTTACGGAAAAGGGCTTTATTGGGGCAAAAAATTATGCGTACAGCAACCGGCGCGGCATTTTGGCCTATGAAAATTTGATCAGGGAGCTTTCCATCTCCTGCTTTTTTGAAAAGCTTCCCGCTTTTCTTTACACCCACACTCCAGAGGGCGTGGAAAAGCTGAATCAGGAAAAAAACGCTCTCCTGTCCCTGGGAATTCCCTGCCGTATCTGCCAGAAAGATTCCTGGACCGCCCTCCAGGTGGAGGGACAGGCCCAGTTTCATCCCCTTTTGTTTTTGTATGCGCTGGCCCCGCAGCTTTCCATCTATGAACATACCAAGGTGACAAGGGTCAAAGCAAACTGCATTTATACGGAAAAAAATACCGTCACAGCAAACCACATTATCTTTGCCTGTCATTATCCCTTTGTGCTGGTTCCCGGCCTGTACTTTTTGAAAATGCACCAGGAGCGCTCTTACGCCGCAGCCCTGAAGGGAGATACCGGGCTGCCTGCCGGAATGTTTTTCGGGATTGACAGCGATACCCCTTCCCTGCGCCGCTTTCAGGACTATACCCTCATCGGGGGAGAGGGGCACCGCACCGGTAAAAACCACTCCTCCTTCCGCTATCAGGCGCTGAAGGAAACGGCGAAAAAATATTTTCCAGAGGCTGTTTTGACCGAAGCATGGTCTGCCCAGGACTGTGTCACCTTAGACGGCCTTCCCTACGTGGGACGTTTTTCTCCATTTGCGCCAAATTGGTATGTGGCCACAGGCTTTGGCAAATGGGGCATGAGCCTGTCCATGGCGGCAGCGTTGCTGCTCACAGACCTGATCTGCGGCCGCCCCTGTGCCTATGAAGAGCTCTTTTCACCCAAAAGGAATTGGAATACCCGCGCCATTAAATCTTTTTTAGGAGAAATGAAGCAGGCCTCCTGTTCTCTCTCCCAAAGCTTTTTAAGCAGAGGACAAAAAATAGACGCCGATGCGCTTCTTCCAGGCACCGGCTGCACCGGACGAATGAACGGAAAGAAAAGAGGAATTTATAAGGATACGGACGATACCCTCCATCTGGTGTCCCCCAGATGTCCCCACCTGGGCTGCCAGCTTTGCTGGAATCCAGAGGATAAAACCTGGGACTGCCCCTGCCACGGTTCTCGTTTCCACCGGACAGGGGAAATCATCGACGGTCCCGCCCAAACCGGAATTCATGATCAAGATTAGCTCCAAATAGTCTGCAATATGCCGTCCGCAATGGCCCTGGCAATATCGTCAAATCTTTCGTCAAACAGCACGTTATCCTGATCGTTGTTGATAAAGCCCACTTCCACCAGTACCGCAGGCATTTGGGTGCTGTTTAAAACCACCAGATTAGGCCGTTCGTTGACGCCCTGATTGACAAAGCCTGCCTCCTCCAGCTGCGCATTGATGTTATACGCCATTCTGGCTGCCTCTCCATACCGATTGTAAACCAAGGTTTCAACGCCTGTGTACTGGTTGGGATAGGGGCTGGAATTGCGGTGGATGGAAACAAAATAATCCGCTCCCACCTGATTGCCCTCTGTAGCCTTCTGATAGGGGGATTCATAGACATCCGTAGTCCTGGTGAAATACACATCCACCCCGTTTTGTTCCAAAATATTTCCCACTGCAAGTGAAAGGGCGAGTACATCGTCCTTTTCCTGGCGTCCATTGTACACCGCGCCTGGATTGGCTCCTCCATGTCCCGGATCGATCACTACAAGCGCCATAAAAAAACGCCTCCCGCATCTCTTTCTACATTTTATGCGGAAGGCGCCTGATAGTGCCTGTATCATTTCTGTCTGTTTTATCCCTTTACACAGCAAACTGGCTGTTATAAAGATTCGCGTAAAATCCACCCTGCCCAAGCAGGCTTTCATGGTCTCCCTGTTCGATAATATTCCCATCCCGCATCACAAGGATCACATCCGCCTCCTGGATGGTAGACAAACGATGGGCCACAATAAAGCTGGTGCGTCCCTCCATCATTTTCGCGAAGGCATTCTGTATCTTGATTTCCGTGCGGGTGTCAATGGATGAGGTGGCCTCATCCAGAATCAGCATGGGCGGCAGGCAGAGCATTACGCGGGCGATGCACAAAAGCTGTTTCTGCCCCTGAGAGAGGCTTCCCCCGTCCTCCGTGATCACAGTATCGTAGCCCTCCGGAAGGCGCTTGATAAAGCTATGGGCATGGGCCGCCTTTGCCGCCGCCACAATTTCCTCTCTGGACGCTTCCGGTTTCCCCATGCTGATATTATCCGCAATGGTGCCGCTTCTAAGCCAGGTTTCCTGCAGCACCATGCCGTAGCTGGTCCTTAAGCTTCCTCTGGTAATCTGGCGGATATCTGTTCCATCCACCCGGATGCTTCCCTCGTTCACATCATAAAAACGCATCAGCAGATTGATCAGTGTGGTTTTTCCACAGCCTGTGGGACCTACAATGGCAATTCTCTGACCCGGCTTCACGCACAGGTTGAAATCCTGGATCAGCTTTTTATCCGGCACATACTGAAAATACACATGGGCAAGCTCCACATTGCCCGAGGCATCCGAAAGCACTTTTGCATCGGGAGCGTCCGGAACCTGGGGCTCCTCCTCGATCAGATCCAAAATGCGGCCCGCGCACACAAAGGCATTCTGCAGCTCCGTCACCACTCCCGATATCTCGTTAAAGGGCTTTGTATACTGATTGGCGTAGCTTAAAAAGCAGGAAAGCTGCCCTACGCTGATGCCGCCGGAAATGGCGATGAGCGCGCCGAAAATTCCAACTCCCGCATACACAAGGCTGTTTACAAACCGTGTGGCCGGATTCGTGATAGAGGAAAAAAAGATTGCCTTTAAAGAACATTTCTCCAGTCTGCCGTTGATCTCTCCAAACTGCTCCTGCACCTGTTTTTCCCTGGAAAAGCACTTTACCACCTTCTGATTTCCTACGATCTCTTCTACCAAAGAGGTCTGCTCCCCTCTTGTCTCAGACTGCTCCTTAAACATAGAATAAGTCTTTTGGGCAATAAAGCGGGCCACCAGAAAGGAAACAGGGGTGATGCAGACTACTACAAGGGTGATGGGCACATTCGTAACCAGCATAAAGCCCAGTGTGCCGAAAATGGTCAGCACTCCCGTAAAAAGCTGGGTAAAGCCCATAAGCAGCCCGTCGGCAAAGGTATCCACGTCCGCGATCACACGGCTGACCACATCGCCATAGGCATGGGTATCCATATATTTTAAAGGAAGTATCTCCAATTTTTGAAAAGCATCGGAGCGGATATCCCGGATCACATGGTAGGTGATATAATTATTGCAGGTGTTCATCACCCATTGGGCTGCCGCAGTGATCACCATGACAACGGCAATTTTCTTCATAATTCGAAAGACTCCCGGCATATCCACCTGGCCCTTCCCCACAATCAGATCCACGGCATCTCCTGTCAGAATCGGAATATACAACGTAAGCGCCACGGTGACGGCGGCCAGTAAAAGGGACAGCGCCACCACAAGCCTGTACTTTTTAATATAGCGCAAAACCCTTTTCATGGTTTCTTTCTGACTCATGGTTTTCTTCTGGCTCATGCTCTTCCTCCCTTCTGTCCCGGCCTCTCATTCGGATACTGGGAATAATAGATTTCCTGATATACCGTACAGCCCTCCAAAAGCTCTTTATGGGTTCCCACTCCCGCCAGCTCTCCATCGTCCAGCACTATGATCTTGTCCGCATTTCGTATGGAGGAAGCTCGCTGTGACACAAGAAAGGTAGTGGTATTTCCCCGGAGTGTCCTAAGCGCCCCGCGGAGCTTTGCGTCCGTGGCATAGTCAAGGGCGGAGGCGCTGTCATCCAAAATCAGGATTTCCGGTCTGCGCACCAGGGCTCTCGCGATGGTAAGTCTCTGCCTCTGTCCTCCCGACAGGTTTTTTCCGTTCTGGGTAATCGCCGCGTCCAGCCCTCCGGGCTTTCCCTCTACGATTTCCTTCGCCTGGGCAAGTTCCAAAGCCCGCCACATTTCTTCCTCATCTGCATCCGGCTTTCCCCACTGGAGATTGCTTCGGATGGTTCCTTTAAAGAGCACCGCCTTCTGGGGCACCATACCCACCCGGCCTCTCAGCTCCTCCTGGGGAATTTCACGAATGTCCTGCCCCTCCAGGCGCACCGCACCCTGGGTAACAGGGTAAAAACCGGGAATCAGGTTAACCAGGGAGGATTTTCCGGAGCCTGTGCCTCCGATAATTCCTATGGTCTCCCCTTTGTTTACTGTAAAGTGGATATCGTGAAGTGTTTCTGCTCCCGCACCCTGATAGGTGAGGGATACATGCTCAAAGGATAAATAAGGCTGCCCTTGTGCAGGCTCTTTTACACTCTCCAAAGAAGCATCCGCACGCTGCTTGCTGTCCGGATCTTCGTTTGTGATATCAAATACCGCGGCCACCCGTTCTGCGCAGGCCAAAGCCTTTGTAAGCGTAATGATCAGATTCGCCAGCTTAACTAACTCCACCAGTATCTGAGACATATAATTGAC
>NZ_CEWDFQ010000230.1:0-4923 GCF_982438285.1 Acetatifactor sp.
TCACTCTTCTTTGTGATCTTATCAATCTCATCAATATAAATGATGCCAAACTGGGCGCGGTCCACGTCATAGTCCGCAGCCTGAATGAGCTTTAACAGGATGTTTTCCACATCCTCGCCCACATAGCCGGCCTCGGTAAGAGTGGTGGCGTCCGCAATGGCAAAGGGCACATTGATAATCTTTGCCAGGGTCTGGGCAAGATAAGTTTTGCCGGAACCTGTGGGCCCTATCATAATAATATTGCTTTTCTGCAGCTCCACATCATCCATATCCTTGGGCGCCGTCACTCTTTTGTAGTGGTTGTACACCGCCACCGACAAAACCTTTTTTGCCTCCTCCTGGCCAATCACATAATCGTCCAGAAAATGCTTGATCTCCTTCGGCTTCAAAAGATTGATCTCGGGATTTTGAACCTCTTCTACTTCTTCATCCTCCAGCTCCTCCTCCAGAATATCGGCGCAGATATCCACGCACTCATCACAGATATACACCCCCGCAGGTCCTGCAATCAGCTTGCGCACCTGGCTCTGAGTCTTGTTGCAGAAGGAACATCTTACATCATTACCGGAATTTTTACCTGCCATTAATTTACTCCTGTTTCCTCACTTTTACTTTCCGCGTTCTTATTTGGTTTCCTGTACGTCATGGGATACGATCACCTTATCAATCAATCCGTACTCGCAGGCCTCCTGTGCGCTCTTCCAGTTATCACGCTCAGTGTCTGCACAGATCGTCTCATAATCTCTCCCTGTGTTTTCTGACAGTATGCGGTTGAGCTTTTCCTTTGTTTTCAGAATATGCTTTGCCGCAATCTCGATCTCCGTGGCCTGGCCCTGGGTTCCTCCCAGCGGCTGGTGTATCATGATCTCAGCGTTGGGAAGAGCAAAGCGCTTTCCCTTTGCGCCCCCTGCCAGCAGAAAGGCCCCCATGCTGGCCGCCATGCCGATACACACCGTGGACACATCGCATTTGATATAGCGCATGGTATCGTAGATAGCCATGCCCGCCGTAACGCTGCCCCCGGGGCTGTTGATATACAGATGAATATCCTTCTCCGGATCCTCCGCCTCCAAAAACAGCAGCTGTGCCACCACAATGCTGGCCGTCGTCTCATTTACCTCTTCACCCAAAAATATAATTCTGTCCTTTAAAAGCCTTGAATAGATATCATAAGATCTTTCACCTTTGCTTGTCTGTTCAATGACATAAGGTATTAAAGCCATCTCAAATCCTCCAATCTATCAATCATAAAATCCACATCAGTTCTATCATATCCCACTCAATTTCCTTTTTCAATGAGAAAACGCTGATTTAATAAAAACTTAACATACATACGGTTGTACCCGGGAATTTCCCGGGTACAACCGTATGTCTCTCTCCCCATCGTCCTTCTGTGCGGGCTTAAGCTTCCTCTTTGGCCTCTTCCTCCGCCTTTTGGGCCTTTGTCTTGGAAGCCTTTGTCTCCTTGGCATTTTCCACCACGAAGTCTACCGCCTTTTTGATGCAGATATCTTCCTTTACCTGCTTTTTGCCGTTTTCGCCAAGCAGTTCCTTTACCTTTTCAGGCTCCAGCTGATAAGCCTCGCCCATTACCTTTACCTCTTCCTCAAATTCTTCCTCGGAAGCCTCAATCTTTTCAGCAGCGGCAACTGCCTCCATAACAAGGCGGGACTGGATTCTCTTAAGGGCCTGGGGCTTTACCTGCTCCAGCATTTTATCTGCAGTCAGACCGGTAAACTGCATATACTGATCCATGGAAAGACCCTGGGACTGGATTCTCTGGGCAAATTCATCCACCATCTGTCTCTGCTGTGTCTCCAGCATAGCATCAGGAATCTCCATCTGCGCTTCCGCAATGACAGCGTCTATCACAGCATCCTCCTTGGCGCTCTTTGCCTCAGCCGCCTTCTTGTCTCCCAGTTTCTTTTTCACATCCTCCCTGTACTCTGCCATGGTGTCAAATTCAGACACCTCGCTTGCAAACTCATCGTCGAGCTCAGGAAGCTCCTTTTCCTTGATCTCCTTAACGGTACACTTGAACACAGCGGGCTTTCCTGCAAGCTCGCTTGCCTGATAATCCTCAGGGAAGGTCACGTTCACCTCAACCTCTTCGCCGATCTGTGCGCCGATCAGTCCCTCCTCAAAACCAGGAATAAAAGCGCCGGAGCCAATGGTCAGAGGGTAGTTTTCTCCTTTTCCGCCCTCAAAGGCAACGCCGTCCACAAAGCCTTCAAAGTCAATCACCGTCATATCCTTGTCCTGTACCGGCCTGTCCTCCACGGTAATGGTCCTTGCATTGCGCTCTCTCTCTCTGCCGATTTCTGCTTCCACTTCCTCATCGGTTACTTCCACGTCCATCTTATCCACCTTCACGCCCTTATATTTTCCAAGGGTCACCTCCGGCTTCAAGGCCACCTCCGCCGTAAAGACAAAGGGCTTTCCAGCCTCGATCTGGGTCACTTCAATCTTTGGAGAAGAAACAATACTCTCCTCACACTCCTCCAGCGCACTGTCATACGCCTGGGGAATCAGGACATTGGCGGCATCCTCATAAAATACCTCCCTGCCGTACACCTGCTCAATCATCCTGCGGGGCGCCTTGCCCTTGCGGAAGCCCGGGATGCTGATCCTGTTCTTATTTTTTCTGTAAGCCTCATCCAGCGCCTTTTCCAATTCCTCCGCAGACACCTCGATGGTCAGCTTTGCCATGTTCTTCTCTAACTTTTCTACCTGTAAACTCATTATATATTTCCTCCTTCAACCGCCCTGTGCCGGGTATCTATTCATTCTTTCATCTAAAAATCAGCACATAATTACAGTCATTTTAGAATTATAGCATAGGAGCCGCAAAAACACAAACATTTTTACGAAGATTTTTAGTACGGATTTTTAGCGTTGCAGAATCACCGTTTTCCATAGAGACATTTTGTGCTCACGCCGGGAAGCATTCCAAGCTTTCCCGCCAGGGCGCTGACCACGCTTTGGGGGGCGTCCATCACCACGCTGATAATATTCACATTTTTTTCCCGGTAAGGGATTCCCATTCTGCCTATGATGTAGCTTCCATATTCATGGAGCAGGGCATTGATCCTGGAAACAGAGCCTGTGTCCTCCACCATAATTCCCACAAGCGTCACTCTGCTCTCCCGCATATCCTTTTGTTTTTCTTCCACAGACGTCCTTCCTCTCTCCATTTTACCTCTCATTTTGCCGCACAGGCAGCTTTGTATTCAAAGCCTGAAAATTTTATTTTCAAGCCGGTCCCTCAGATATGGGTTGCCATCACAAGCAGTCTCCCTTTTCTTCTTCTCTCCACATATTCCCTTGCCCGCTTTCTGGTCTGCGCGTCCATGCCCGTAAAGGGCTCGTCCAAAAGCAGAATCTGGGAATCCGCCTCCAGAGCCCTCACCAGCGCTGCACGGCGCTTCATACCCCCGCTCAGCTCCTTGCAGGGCTTATGAAGCGCTTCCTCCTCCAAAAGCTCTCTTAGAGCTCTTTTGGCACGCTCTCTGTCCCCCGTAACCAGCTCCACATTCTTAACCGCACTGTAGTCCTCACAGAGCCTATCCTCCTGAAACACCATGCTGCAGTTCCCCTGACGCAGGATGCTGCCCTCATCCGGCTGTTCCAATCCGCACAGCAGGCGAAGCAGTGTGGTCTTGCCGCTGCCCGAAGGGCTTTGGAGCAGAACCTGCTCTCCCGGTTCATAGCTGGCGGAAAGATTTTTTATCACGGACAACTCCCCGTAGGACTTGGATACCCCGCTTAAAAGGATCCGTCCCTCTGCGCCGGACTCTTTTTTTAAGGCAGGCCTTCTGCAGGAGGGCTCCCACCTAAAAAATAAGGAAAGCAGAGAAAGAACCGCCCTCTCAAATACTACGCTCAGCAGAATCACCACAGCCGTCCAGGCAAAAACTCCCGCCGTGTCCAGATTGATTTTTGACAGATACAGCCTTTCTCCGATGGAAAAATCCGGTATCCCGATCACCTCTGCCGCCACGCCGGATTTCCAGCTCATGCCCAGGGATATCTTCATTGCGCCGTACTCAAAGGGCTTCAGCGCAGGCCGGTAAATATAAAAAAACCGATTCCAAAAAGGCAGTCCGAACACCCTCCCCATTTCTAAAAGCTTCTGATCCGCTGCCCTAAGCCCCTCCAGGGTCTGAACATACAGATTCGGAAACACCACTAAGAAGCTGACAGCCGCCGCCAGCGCAGAGGAGCCCCACCAGATCAGCAAAATCACCGCAAAGGAGGCCACAGGTATGGCTTTTAGGAGCGTCATAACCGGAGAAAGCACCGCCTCAAGCAGCCTGCTTTTATAGCTTGCTCCCGCCAGGAAAAGCCCAAGCGCCGTCCCCAGGAAAAATCCTCCTGAAATACGAAGCAGGGAAGCGCCCACGCTGCACCAGAAATCCGCCCTCGGCAGCAGCTCCCACAGCCGCCAGAGGGCCTGGGTGGGCGTGACCAGAAGAATGGGATTGTCCACCCACAAAGCCAGTCCGTGCCACACAGCCAGCCAAAATATGACGATTAAAATTTTGCGCCTCATAATCTCACTGTCCTATATAATAGAAATCCTCTCCCGGGAGCGCTCCTCCCACGGATTCCGGGGACTGCCCATAAAGCACCTCAAGATATCCGGAAAGAGCCTGCTTCATGGCTTCTCCTGTGATGCAGGTTATATTACACCGGGGAATTGCCTTCTGTGCAATGGCCTCCTCAGCTACAATCCCCTGGGAGACCGCGAGAGAAGCCCCTGTCTCCACATCCTCATTGATCTGCGCCGCACTCTGACTGTGCTCTTCCAGGAAGGAGCGCACCGCTCCTTCCTGCTCCTCCAAAAATTCCTTCCGTACAACTGTGACTCCGGTAACCAGACTGCTGCCGTCCTCTCCCTGTACCTTGTTCCATTCCTCATTG
>NZ_CEWDFQ010000231.1:0-4919 GCF_982438285.1 Acetatifactor sp.
CAAGTATAGGAATCCCTGGTGGAAACAGATTGATAAACTCTGCCGCTGCTTTTCCCCGGGACGCTTCTAAAGGAATCAGCTTCGCCTTCATGTCCCACGCCCTGGTCAGGGGAATCACCCCGCCGCTGTTTTCCGGCAGGCCGCTCTCCCCCGGCGGTCTATACTCTGCCGATGAGCCATACTCCTCCGGCGGCCTAGTCTCTTCCGGCCCATACGCTGCCGCCAGCTGGCTGTCTATCTCAAGTAACGCCGCCGTCATACGCTCATAGGCTTCTGCTGGGTCCGCCGCCGTAAACATGGCCAGACAATAATTTCCTTCCGCCATTTCAAGCTGCAAATTATATTTTTGTATCAGAATATCATATAAATCCTGTCCCGACAATTCTGTTTTCCTGGTTGAGATAACCAGCTTTCCTATATCCTGTCTGCCATCCCCTTTTGCAGATATCCACTGCAGACATCTGCACTGGGAAAGCCTTTCCTCCATTTGAAAATATTGACGTGCAAATTTCCTGAAAAGCTCTCTGCCTTCCCGTTCCACAATTTCCAGGGCGTCGTCTATGCCCGCCAGCAGTACATAGGATGGGCTGCTGGACTGGTAAATATGCAGAAATCTTCTGAGCTTATCCCTGTCTATTCTGCTTCCATTTACATGAAGAAGCGCCGACTGCGTCAGAGCAGGCAGTGTTTTATGTACGCTGTGAATCACAAGATCAGCCCCACAGCTGCAGCTGTTGGGGGCAAAATACTCCGAAAATCCCAGATGCGCGCCGTGAGCCTCATCCACAATCAAGGGAATTCCTCTCTTGTGAACAATTTCCGCGATTGTTTTCACATCCGCTATTCTGCCTTCATATGTGGGCGACACCAAAAGCACCGCTGATACCTGGGAATTCCGCTCCAGCCCTTCTTCTACCTGTCTAGGGCTCACTGCGTCATAGATGTCATATCCAGGAAGCAGGCTGGGATACAGGTAAGAAATTTTCAGGTTTCGCAGATACGCCGCGTGATAAGCAGACTTATGACAATTACGCGCCATAAGAATATGACCGCCTTGCGGGACTGCAGCGCTGACGGCGCTTAATATACCACAGGTGCTCCCATTGACCAGATAAAAGCTTTCCTCCGCCCCATACAACACTGCCGCCCTCTCCTGCAGCGTTTTCAGAATTCCTCTTGGATCATGAAGATTATCAAAGTCGCCTATTTCCGTTATATCTATCTTCACGATTTCCCCTGGCAGGTCTCCCATCTGGCGCCTCTTGTGCCCTGGCATGTGATAGGGGTAATTCCCGTTTTTTCCATATTCCTCTAATTTCCGATATAATTGTCCCAATTATCCGCCGCTCTCTTCCTGACAGTCTTTCCCTGGTCCTTGCAGAATTTCCAAAGCTGCGCCATGGCCTCTGTGCAGACCAAAGGTTTCCAGCAGGGAACACCATTTGTCCGCCGCCGTCACAATCCACGCTTCGCGGCACATGGGAGGCACCACTGTGAGCGGCCACATATGCTTCTTGATAATATCCTTTTCCCTGGGTGTTAAGGAATACTCCCTTGACGCATTGGCAAGGGCCCGCCCCGGATGGTAAAACCCGTGTAGTCTGTGAGGATTTTGAGAATCCTTTTTATGCCAATCATATAAAAAATAGTCGTGCAGCAAAGCTCCCCGAATCATTTCTTCCTGTCTGCAGGCAATCCCAAGCCGCTCACTAATGGCAATGCTGTATCTTGCAACATTCACGCTATGTGCATTCACCGTCATATTTCCATGCTGAATATACCGCTTGGTGGAATTAAAATTGGGGGATCTTAAAATATCTCCAGCCGCAGCCCTAAGCTGTCTGTGCAGCTTTCTGTGGCGTTCAAAATGTCTTTTCCATGCCTCTGCTCTTTTTTGGGAACGCCGCCCCAAAAATCTCTCCGCCATTGCATTCCTCCTTCCTGCTTTCTGGTTACACAAATGCGCTCCCACATAAAGGACTTAATAATAATAGCATATCACAGGAAACCCTGTAGATACATACTCATAAATTTGTGCCGCCTTGTCCAATGGAAGGTTGACACAGCCATGGGAACCGTTTGTGATATAAATGCTTCCCCCGAAGCTGCTGCGCCAGGTGGCATCGTGCATACCGATATTTCCGTTAAATGGCATCCAGTAATTAACAGGAGTTTCATAATCCTCGCCCCGCAGCACAGCGTTTCGCGTTTTATAAGTGAGGCCAAACACGCCCGGAGGAGTCATCCTGCCGCTTCTTGTCATGTCACCAGATACAAAGTCCGATTCCAAAACAATTTCGCCTTCCCAAAACAAGTACAAATGCTGATTGGACAAATCAATTTCCACATAGGAATCCCCAATATCATCGCTCCCCTTGTTCGCCCCCCTGCTGGTATACAAAGGCTCTTTCTCCAGCACACTTCCCTGATAAATCACCTGAATCAGCTCCTGACTTTACCCCTCTCTGTCCGTCCTCCAGCCATATCCGCCGCTTGGCAGCGTCAGCTCCGTCCCCAAGGCCGTTGTAAATTTTCTGTTTTTGCCATAAGTGTCCAATTCTCTTGCGGTGTCAGCAACAACCTCCTTCACCGCCTCTTCATCCAGCACAGGCTCTTCCCCATCCAAGGATATCCACTCATGAATCTGCTCCCCGTCCACAACAATCTGAGTACCATTCCAATCATAGGTAATGCAGGTGCTTACCCATGTGTTCATTGTACTGCAGGCTTCCGTAAGCTGCGCATCCTCTGCTTTCACCGAAGCCTCCACATAACAGCCCGTCTCCTCTAATGAAACAGCATTTTCCCCAGCCGCAACAGCCTCCGAAATGCTTTTTACAGCAGCGGCAGAATCAAACAGTGTGCCTGCTGTTTCCGGTATAATTTCATAGCCCTTCTCAGAATATTCACTGATATACGCATCCTGGGGCGCTGTCATGTTCTTCTCCTGAAATGCCTCCCAGCCCTTTAGCGTTTCCTCTAAAAGCTCCTCCTCAAAGGTATAGCTTCCGGCCAAATCATGGCGGTACGCTTTTCCTCCCAGCACCGCCTGTATCCAAAGCAAGGAATTCTGCTGGGTTAAGAGCGTCTGTAAGGCTTCCTCGGTGCCCTGTGACGTAAACCCAATATCCTGAGCTTCAATTACGCCTAAAACCTCCTGCTGGCCTTCCGTTTTGCTCCTTCCGGCCACCTCCAATGCGTAGCTTTGCGCCTGCCCGTCCAACAGTAAAGCAGCCTGGGCCGCATCTAAATTACTGCAGTTTATCTGGTTAATATACGTATTTGGCAAAAAATGCGACTGATAATATATGGCAGTTCCCCCATATGCCAGAAAAAGCAATGCAAGCAAAACGCTGACCGCAAAAGCAGCTATGCGTCGTCTTTTTTTCTTTTTCTTTCCGGATGCCTTTCCTGTTTGTTTTTGTGCCTCTGCGTTCTGCTGCAATGTTTCCGTTTTCTGCTGGAGCGCTTCCTCTTCCTGCGTCCGTGCCGTGCTTTTCTGCGCCTGCTTTTGATTCTCTATTTTTGTCTGGCTCATGACGATTCTCCCATACATCCCGCGTATGTAAAATTATTATATTGAAATTCAATTCATTATACCATTTTATAAGGAAAAAAAATAGCACTAAAAGGCTAAAAATCAACCTTTTGTGCTACTCTCAAAATACTGCCTGAACCAGTATCATATAAAAAACCGTTCCAGCTCCAATACTCAGCAGAGTATTCTTTTTCCACAGATGAAGGACAGCCACCAACGCAACAGCCAAAAATTCAGGCAAACCTCTGCTTCCCTCCAGCAAATTGATGTTTTTCAGACAGTAAACAACAAGAATTGCCATAATGGCAGGAGGCAGCACCTTTCCCAGGTACTGCACCGTTGACGGCACTTCCTTTTTTCCTCCCAATATCCAGAAGGGCAAGGCCCTGATCAGCACTGTGCAAAGCGCAACTACACCGATAATTGCTAATGAATGTTCCATTTTTTCCTGACTCCCAATAATATTATCGCCGTCAAGGTCAATGCTGGCAGCAAAAAACTTTCCGCTCCCAGCAAAATCAGGCAGATAACTCCAATCATGCCCCCTATGATCGCCGGTCTATGTTCCTTGCTGTCCATCCATTGATTTAATACAATGACTACAAACAAAGCTGTCATGGAAAAATCAACACCGGTAGTATCAAAGGTGATCAGCTGACCGATAACAGCTCCCAGCACCGATCCTGTTATCCAATATAATTGATCAAACAAGGCAATAAAAAAGGAAATGTTTTTTTCGTCCAGTCCCTGAGGTGTTTTCAATCCACATAACACAGAATAAGTTTCATCCGTCAGGGAAAACACCATATAAGGGTACTTTTTCCCCATGCCTCGAAACTTTTCAATAAAGGAAAGTCCATAAAATATATGCCGTCCATTTACAAACACTGTCATGGCAGCCGCATAGAGCAGGCTGGCTCCGCTGGTAAGCAGCGTTACCAAGACAAACTGCATGCTGCCTGCATAAATAACTACACTGCAAAAAAATGCCCACCAAAAGTTATATCCTGCATTCTGCAGCATCAGGCCAAAGGCAATCCCTAAAAACAAATAGCCCAACATAACTGGCACTGACTGTGCAAACGCAAACCGTATTTCTTTCAACCGCTTATTTTTCATCGTCTGCTTATTCCATATGGAATTGTATTCCATTTATACCTTTACATGAAAAAAAAGCACTTTCATGCTTTTTTCTTTTTTCCCTGATTAATGAGGCATCGGGGATTCTGAACCCACGGGGTTCGAATCATTTTCTTCCCTGGTTAATGAGGCATCGGGGATTCTGAACCCACGGGGTTCGAATCATTTTCTTCCTTGGTTAATGAGGCATCGGGGATTCGAACCCCGGACAACTTGATTAAAAGTCAAGTGCTCTACCGAC
>NZ_CEWDFQ010000232.1:0-4905 GCF_982438285.1 Acetatifactor sp.
AGTAAAGTCTGTGCTGGAGGAAGAGAAGGAAAAGCTAGATCAAGGTAAATTGGCGCAGATTAAGCGGGAAGTTCGCGAGAAAAGCATGGAGAAACAGGTGGAAATCTATCAGAATGAGATAAAAAAGTTGTTAGAAGAAAATGAACGATTGAAAAAAGAGAATATAATGCTGACAAGAAAACTGAAAAGGCTAACAATGAAATGGGAGATCAGATTATCAAAAAGCATGAGAATACTGAAAAAGTGTGTATTGTGTTAAAATGCTAAAAATAGGCATTTCTTATAAAACAACCGGTTTTATTATCCTACCTGGTGGTATACGATGGCTCCAGCTATGCTGACATTCTTAACCAGCCATAACTGGCAGGGTAAAAAAGTAATCCCGTTCCAGACTCATGGTGGCTGGCCGGGTCATGTGATTGCAGATATGAAAAAAGAATGCAAGGGAGCAACTTTTTCCTATGAAATGGAGGTGCGGTTCGACTCCACAGGCGGTGACTGTATGCAGACACCGGAAAAGAAGGTTCTGGATTGGATTCAGTCCGTGAAAAGAGATGTTATGCAGAATGAGTAAAAGTGAAACCACACAAAACAACGAGAACCAGACAGAAGAAAAAACGGTTGCACAGGAATCGCACATCTTTGTGGAAGCGTCCGTGGGGAAAGCTCTTTTTTTATGATTGCGTCCACAATCGTCAGCCAGATTATCCTGGTGGTCTATAACCTTGCGGATACATGGTATGTTGGACTGACTGAGAATGCAGCTGCAGTGGCGGCCATTTCTCTGTGTCTGACGATCTACAATATTTTGTCGGCTGTCAGTAATCTGTTTGGAATCGGCGGCGCCGGAGCGCTGATAGGAGCGGTCCTATATGCGGGCATCTGATTTGTGCCATCGGACAGCCGAAAACCGCGAGCTTTGGAATGATTTTAGGGTGTGTGCCGAACATCCTTTTGGATCCACTGTTTATGATTGTTTCGTATTAGGAACACTGTAAAAACAAGACTTTTCGGGGACTGCAATCCGAAAAAATAATATTTGATCTATCACATTACGCAGAAAGTCGTCCAAGGGCTATCTTGGGCGGCTTTTTTGCGTGGATAGACCGGAAGAAATTTCAAAAATCCGATTTGATATTTTTAGGTACAACCTTTAAGCTGCCATGAATGCTGGCTTTGAAAGAGGTGATAGGAAAAACAGATGTTATGATTCCTGCTCCAAGTTACGCAGGCACTCTCTGACTTTGCCATAGTAGATGCGGAGGAACTTATTTGCTCCAGCTGTCATGTAGAGATGTCAAGGAAACGATACACCAGGTCGTCTTCCGGGGTATTCTGCAGCAAGGTTGTCATGATCTGGAGCAATGTCTTGCGCAGTCTTGCAGAGCCAACTTTGGACGACCGGCTGATCTTGGATTTGTGCTGGCCGGACTCACCCACACCAAGATTCTCATGGTCCCAGGAGGCGTCGTCAGACCGATGCCTAATCATTATACAGCTTAAACAATGAGAGGATTAAGTCCCAACTGGCTGTTGGGTACTGAAACCCTACACTCATATATTAGGAGGACAGCAATATACCATATAAAAGCTTTCGTCCCGGTCAGATCTGGCTGGATACCAATGGAAAGGTCATTCCGACCCAGCCGGAGGATTTGGGAAGTCCTCTGCACCCCACCTGCTGCATGGACCGGCCGCATATCATTTACTGCGAAAGAACCGGCAAATATGCAGCTTGGCTGAAGACACGAAAAAAGCCTATTTCATCTTCGATCGTCCCCATTTTGAAGTGGTTACGGCCACGCTGTCTGACACCTATACCGAAGTGACAGGCGAGTTTTCGGAGCATTATGTAGATTTGCATCCGCCGTTTTGCCGGGAGGCGCCTGCTTTTTTTGAAAAGGGCGGACTGCGCTGCCTGATTACCTCCGGTACAACAGGCTATTACCCAAACCCCAGTCAGGTGTGCCGGTTCCCAGACTGGCATGGGAATTATGAGGACTTGGGAGACCCTTGTATCGGCGATGCTGCGGGTACCAGCTTCTATGGACAGTTTACCTGCGTTTTGAAGATGCCTGGGAAGGAACTGTATATTGCCATGCCCGGCAATCGCCATCAGGAGATTACAAAGCCGGACCGCAGTCCCAAACAGGCGGGAGAGCTCCCAAAGAAACTGAAACGGCATATGGAAAACACGTCCATTGCCAGGTATGTTTGGCTGCTCGTCCAATGGGAAGGCGAAAAAACTGTGATCCGCTGGTATGACGAATGGAAATTAAAGGATTTTCTTTGAGCGAAGTGAAAGCCATATCGACGTATATCCCTTTCTGTGCTATGATTATATTCATATGATGTTAGAACAGAAAGGGATTTTTCTATGGAAAAAACACCTGAAAATAAAACGGCAGCACAGGCGGGAAATCATAAGAAATTCGTGAATTTTAATATGTCTCAATTTGACATTTACCGAGAGGATAACAGACGGGAAGTCAAAAAGGCGAAAGGCGGCCTTCCGGTTTCATTGTGGGAAACGTATTCCGCTTTTGCTAACTGTTATGGAGGAGTCATAATCCTCGGCATAAAAGAAAACAAAGACGGAAGCTGGTATATGACCGGGCTGGAAAATGCGGCGAAACTGCGAAAAGATTTTTGGGATACCATTAATAATAAAAATAAGGTTTCGATAAATCTGCTGACGGACAATGATGTGGAAATATATGAAGAAAATAGTAGTGCCATAATGGTTATCCATGTCCCTAAGGCAAAGCGTGAGCAGAAGCCAGTATATATAAACGGAGATATGTTTAATGGCACTTTTCGCAGAAACTGGGAGGGAGATTATCACTGTGACCGCAGTGAGGTGCTTGCAATGCTTCGGGATCAGCCGGAAGAAACTGCCGATACGAAAATTTTGCAGGATATGTCTTTGGAAGTGCTTAATTCAGAGACTTTGCGTGCCTATCGCAACCGGCATATGGCTTATAGAACAGAACATGTATGGGAGAGGCTGAGTGATGAAGAATATTTAGAGAGGATAGGCGCTGCAAAGCTGTCTGCCAGAGATAATGCTTTGCATCCTACGGCTGCCGGACTTCTTATGTTTGGAGAAGAATATAAGATTTTGTATGAATTTCCGGAATATTTTCTGGACTATCGGGAAGTGCTTGATCCGACGATCCGCTGGACGGACAGACTGCAGTCCAGCTCCGGTGACTGGACGGGGAATTTATTTGATTTCTTCTTCCGGGTTTACGGGAAACTTGTGAAAGATTTGAAAATTCCTTTCAAGCTGGAGGGAATAATCCGCGTGGATGATACGCCTGTACACAAGGCATTAAGGGAAGCCTTGGCGAACTGTCTGGTAAATACAGATTTTTATTTTCCGAGAGGGATTGTGATCCGAAAAGATGCAGAGTCTATCGTAATGGAGAATCCGGGAAGCATCAGAACCGGAAAAGCGCAGATGCTGAAAGGAGGCATATCAGATCCTCGCAACAAAACTTTGATGAAAATGTTTAATCTGATTGGTATTGGTGAGAGAGCTGGCAGCGGTGTGCCGGATATATACAGTGTGTGGGAACAGCAAGGGTGGAAACAACCGGAAGTCGTAGAAGAATATGGGCCAGACAGAACCATTTTGAAATTATCGTTTGTAAAAAAAGTGGCGATAAAAAATGGCGATAAAAAAGTGGCGATAAAAAATGGCGATAAAAAGAAGGTGACAAAAAAGACAGAGCAACAGTTGGAATATATCCTGGAATATATGGCTTCTGATCAGGAATATAAAACTAGTGAACTGGCAGAAGTTATCGGTGTAAAAGAGTCAAGGGCAAGAGTGCTGGTAAATGAGCTCGTAAAATCAGGCAGGATAGAGGCAACGGGGAAAAACAAAGGACGCAGATACAGATTAAAGTAATTGCAGAACAGAAAGGGATTTTTCTATGGAAAAAACACCTGAAAATAAAACGGCAGTACAGGCGGGACGGCCGTCAAAGCATATAAACGTGGGCCTTCTGGCCCACGTGGACGCGGGAAAGACTACTCTTGCAGAGGGTATTTTGTACAGCTGCGGAGCCATGAGAAGTCTGGGGAGGGTGGATCATGGGGACACGGTTTTGGATAACTTTGCGCTGGAGCGTTCCAGAGGGATTACCATATTTTCCAAGCAGGCCAGGGCCAGATGGAGGGAAATGAATCTTACCTTGCTGGATACGCCGGGACATGTGGATTTTTCGGCGGAGATGGAGCGCACCCTTCAGGTGATGGATTATGCGGTTTTGGTGATCAGCGGAGCGGACGGCGTACAGGGGCATGTGGAGACTCTTTGGAGGCTTTTAAAAAGGTATGAACTTCCCGTTTTTTTGTTTGTGAATAAAATGGATCAGCCGGGAACGGAAAAGGAGAGTCTTTTGGGGCAGCTGCAGCAGAAGCTTCATGAGAATTGTGTGGAATTCGGGGGAACACAGACAGAGGCGGAATTTTGGGAAAATCTATCCTTGTGCTCGGAGGCTTTGCTGGAGCAGTACCTGGAGCGGGGGAGTATTTCCGAAGAAAGCATTTCTGAGGCGGTCCGAGCAAGACAGATTTTTCCCTGCTACTTTGGGTCGGCCCTGCGCCTTGCGGGAGTGGAGGCGCTTTTGGAGGGACTTTACAGGTATGCAAAGGCGCCTGTCTACGGTGAGGAATTTGGAGCCAGAGTTTACAAGATTGCAAGGGACCCTTCGGGAGTAAGACTGACCTACCTGAAGGTGACCGGAGGCGTTTTGCGGGTGAAAATGCCGGTAAGCAACCGCTCCAGCGCAGGAGAGGGAGAGGTCTGGGAGGAAAAGGCAGATCAGCTGCGCCTGTATACCGGAGGGCAGTATCAGACGGTGCAGGAGGCAGAGGCAGGAGAAATCTGTGCGG
>NZ_CEWDFQ010000233.1:0-4901 GCF_982438285.1 Acetatifactor sp.
ATTCCTTTCAGACAGCCAGACAGCTTCACTTCACCTATTTTGTGAGCGGCGGAGAGCTTTTTGTATCCAGAAAATCGAAATCTATTACAAGAGCCACTGTTGAGATCGCCTTTCGCAGAGCCCTTAAGCTTGGCGGGAGCAGACTTCCGGTTCTGGTGGTTGGGCCAAAGCAGTTAGGATGTTTTGGAGCCAGCTATCTGTATCCCATATTTATCCGGTTCGGCGTGATATCCTCGCCAGCTTCCTAAAACGAATCTCAATCAAACGCCAAAAGGGATAGAAAACTTGCCGGGAATGTGATATAGTAGAACAAATGGAAGGATAGAATGGAGGGACTGTCTATGCACATTTCGGATTTTATGGATCTGTCGCTTTTGCAGAAAATTCAGGACCGGTTTTCGGATGCCACGGGCCTTGCTGCCATTGCTGTGGATGCGGACGGCAATTATATCACAGAGGGCAGCAATTTCACGGATTTCTGCATGGAGTACACCAGAAAGAGCAAAGAGGGTTGCCGCAGATGTGTAAAATGCGACAATGAATGTACAGGTACTTATTTTTGTCACGCAGGGCTTATGGATTTTTCCAACGACATTGTTGTGGACGGTGTGAAGCTTGGGGCGATGATTGGCGGGCAGGTACTGCCCATGGAGCCTGAAGAGGAAAAATTCAGAGAGATTGCAAGAGAGCTTGGAATCAATGAGGAAGCCTACATAGAAGCTCTTCATAAGGTGCCGGTGCGCACAGAAAAATCTATTCGGGCCGCGGCAGAATTTCTGGGCATTGTAGTCAATCAGATGGTAAATCTGGAATATTTAAAGAATAAGGACAGCAAGCGTCTGGCATCCTTTGACGAGGATTTGAAAAGTGCCACGGATTCCGTGGAATCCATCAGAAAGAACACCAGAAAACTGGATGATATTTCCACCAAACAAAATATTTTGTCTTTAAATGCAAGCATTGAGGCGGCCAGGGCCGGCACCTCCGGGGCAGGCTTTGCAGTGGTGGCAAAGCAGATGGGAGAGCTTTCCCAGCAGTCGAAAACCATTTATCAGGAAATAGAGCGGCTCAGTGAAGAGATTCACAAATCCGTGATAAAAATGAATGGAAAATAGGAATAATTTCCAGCCCTTGTCCATATACTGTTACAAATATGCAGGCGCATTAACGTTTATGCGCAGCAAAAAACAGACTGGAGGCAGTGATATGGCGAGAGGACATAAAAAGACCTTGGAAGAGAAAATTACGGCAAAGCAGGAGCTGATCGAAGCATTGACTACCCGTATTGAGTCGGAGAAGCGGGAATTGGAGGAGCTTTTTCAGGAGAAGCGGCTTAAGGAACTGGAAATGGTAAACGACTTGATTTCCGATGCAGGCTTGAGCACCGATGAGGTTGCGGAAATGCTTCAGCAGTATATTGACAGCCGTATGGCTGAAGTATCATAGTCCGGGGTTCCCGGACTATATTTTTTACATAAGTGAATGGGGGAAATCATGTATAATCAGAATATAAGCGGCCTGCTTCGGTTTCAGGGACAGTGGAGAAGCTATCAGAAAAGAGTGCTGGATAAGGCGGATCAGTATTTAAGGGACAAAAGACTGCACATTGTGGCGGCTCCGGGCTCCGGAAAAACCACACTGGGAATAGAGCTGATCAGACGGCTGGGAAGTCCGGCGCTTATTTTGGCGCCCAGCATCAATATCAGAAATCAATGGCTTGCCAGAGTAAGGGAAGCGTATCTGCCGGAGGGAACGGACACGGAGGGGCTGCTTTCTAACAGTATCCGAAAGCCCGGCCTGATCACGGCCATCACCTATCAGGCCCTTCACAGCTTGATCAGAAAAGGGGTGAGTGAAGAGGAGCCGGAAGAGGACTGTGGGGAGAAACAAGGGGAAGAACAGGGGGATGGGCTGGAAGAAGGCTCATCGGAGAAAGATTTTTTTGAACTGTTCCGGGAGAGGGGATTTCGCACGCTCTGTCTGGATGAGGCACATCATCTGCGCAGCGAGTGGTGGAAAGCGCTGGAGGAGCTTAGGGACAGAGAGCCGGAAATGACGATTATATCCTTGACGGCAACGCCGCCCTATGATGCTTCCAAGGGAGAATGGGACAGATATATCGGTTTGTGCGGCCCCATTGACGAGGAGATTATTGTACCGGAGCTGGTAAAGGAGGGGAGTCTCTGTCCTCATCAGGACTATGTGTATTTCAATCTGCCTACGAAGGAAGAGACTGAGGCGGTGACTGCCTTTCGAAAGGACGCTGTAAGTGTGGCGGAGCAGATTTTTGAAGACCCGGTATTTGCGGAAAAGATCAGGACACATAAGGGAATCAGGCAGCCGGGGCGCTATGCGGAGCAGCTTTTGGAAAAGCCGGAATATTTGTCCTCCCTGCTGGTATTTTTGAAAGCAAGACAGATTCCCTTCTCCGGGGAGCTTTTGCGAATGCTGGGAGCGGGAGAGAAAATTCCCTCCATGAACCTTCACTGGATGGAGGTGCTTTTACAAGGCTTTCTTTATGAGGACAAGGATAGCTTTGACGTAGAGGAAGCCTATCGGGAACGGCTGGCGGCTCTTTTGAAGGGGCATGGCCTCATCCAGAAAAACAAGGTGGTTTTCACCGTAAATGATCAGCTCAATAAGCTTTTGATACAGTCTAAGGGAAAGATACGCAGTATTGTGACCCTGACGGGAGAAGAGTATAAGAACCTGGGGGAACAGCTTCGCCTTCTGATTCTTACTGATTATATCAAAAAGGAATATATGTCTGCCCTTGGAAATGAGGAAAAATCTGTAAACGAGCTGGGTGTGGTTCCCATTTTTGAAAATATCCGGAGGGCGTATGAAAAAAGCCCGTGGGGAGAGGAGCTTCGCCTGGCGGCCTTAAGCGGCAGCATTGTCATTATCCCAAAGTCTGCAAAGGAGACCCTGGAGACGCTGATGGAGGAACGCAGTGTAAAGGGAAGCATAAAGGAATGCACAGCAGAGGGCTATTATCAGGTTGACGTAAGAGATGGAGAGGAGACCGCCTCCGGTCTGGTGACGGAGGCCTTTAACAGGGGGGATATCCGTGTGCTGATTGGCACGAAATCTCTGCTGGGGGAGGGCTGGGATTCGCCCTGTATTAATTCTTTGATTCTGGCCTCCTTTGTGGGTTCCTTCATGCTCAGCAACCAGATGCGGGGAAGAGCGATCCGCACCATGAAGGGCAATCCTGATAAGGTAAGCAACATATGGCACCTGATCTGTATGGAACCGGAAGAGGGAAACGGAAAGCTGAAAGGTCCGGAGGAATCGGAGGATTTTGCAACCCTGAAGCGCCGATTTGAGGGCTTTTTGGGAGTGCATTACGAAAAAAATGTCATTGAAAACGGATTGGATCGGCTTTCTTTTATCAAGCCTCCCTATACGGAGCCTCTGCTGCAGAAGATAAACCAGCAGATGCTTGCGCTGGCAGCGGACCGGGAAGCCTTAAAGCGGCGCTGGGAGGAGTCCCTGACAGTGCTGAAGGATATGGATGTGGCAGTGGAGGCCAGTGTGGACAAGAAGTATCTCAAACCGGGCTTTCGCATGTACAGTGCTCTTGTGCTGCTTTTTGTGTGCCTGGCGGCAGGCATTTTCTGTGTGGGCAGTCTCCTTGGACTTTTCGCACTGCAAGGCGGCAGGCTGGGGATTTTGAGAAATATACTTCTTGTTTTTATAATAGTGCTGTGTACCATAGGCATCTTCCGATACGGGGGAAGAGTGCTGCGCCTGGGAACACCTTTTCGATATCTGCATTCTCTGGGAAAAGGGGTGCTTCGGGCACTGCGCCAAACCAAAGCCGTGACCAGCCGCAACGTGAGTGTGGAGACGGAGGATGGAAAAGGCTGGGCGAGCTATGTGTATTTGAAAAACGGAACGGAAAGAGAGAAGGATATTTTTGCCCAGTGTATCTGTGAGCTTCTGGGAGAGGTGGAAAACCAGCGCTATCTGCTGAAGGCAAAAAGGCCGGTTTCCAGACTGTGCAGATATTACTGCGTGCCGGAGCTGTTTGGCAAAAAGAAGGAGGACGCCCAGCTTTTTGTGCGCTGCGTAGAAAAGGATTTAGGACCCTGTGAGCTGATCTATACCAGAAGCGCAGAGGGAAGAAAGCAGCTTTTGGAGGCGCGCATTCATTCCTTCGCCAATAAAAACAGCCGTTTGACCAGCAAAAGAAAAACCGTAAAAAGTCCATGGACATAAATGGAAGGATAAAAAAGCGTCCGGGAGCCTGTCTTACAGGCTCCGGACGCTTTTTTCTTCCATTTTCCGCAGATTTTTCTGGGCTGTGGAAAGCATCAGCTTGATACGGTTTAGCTGATTTACCTCGCTGGCACCCGGGTCGTAGTCGATGGCTACAATGTTGGAGGCGGGGTAAGCCTTGCGCAGCGCCTTGATTACGCCCTTGCCCACCACATGGTTGGGCAGACATCCAAAGGGCTGGGTGCAGACAATGTTAGGTACATCATCATGAATCAGTTCCACCATCTCGCCGGTAAGAAACCACCCCTCGCCGGTCTGGTTGCCGATGGATACGATAGGCTCGGCAAAGGAGGCAATCTCACGAATGGGGGTGGGAGGCGTAAAGTGCCTGCTCTTTTTAAATTCCTTCACCGCTGCGCCTCTTAGAATATGCTCAATCGCCCAGATGCCCATGGAGGACAGCCTTGCGGCTTTTTTGCTCATGCCCAGGTGGTCTGCCTTGTAAATCTGGTTGTAGAAGCAGTAGAGCATGAAATCAATCAGATCCGGCACAACGGCCTCGGCTCCCTCGGCCTCCAAAAGCTCCACCAGATGATTGTTTCCGGCAGGAGAAAATTTCACCAAAATTTCTCCTACGACTCCCACTCTGGGCTTTTTGATATCAAGAATGGGGATGC
>NZ_CEWDFQ010000234.1:0-4898 GCF_982438285.1 Acetatifactor sp.
AATAAACAGCGATAAGAGATTTCAGGTTGTCGCGAGAGCCACAAATGGTCTGGAGGCCTTTGACCTTTTGAGCAGGAATCAGTACGACGCAGTGGTCCTTGATGTGAATATGCCAAAGATGAACGGGCTTGAGCTGTTAAAGGAGCTGCGGAAATTCAAGATATCTGCCAAAGTGATGATGGCAAGTACGGATACCAGGGAAGGCGCTAAGACAACCCTTGATGCTCTTGAGCTTGGAGCACTTGATTTCATACATAAGCCGGACAGCGCCATTGACTGCAGGGTAGATGCTTTTAAAACGGAGCTTCTGCGGATACTGGATGTGGTGGCAAACAGTAAGCCTCCTGTGTTTGAGTCCGAGGAAAAAATCCGGGAAAACAGACAGACTACCAGCAAAATGATCGACATTGTGCGCAGGCACACCGTCAGGGTTCCGGGGAGAAAGGTGGTGGCTATTGCCAGCTCCACAGGCGGTCCCAAGGCTCTCCAGTCGGTGATACCGAAGCTTCCCAAGGAGCTGGATACACCGGTTCTTGTGGTGCAGCATATGCCCAAGGGTTTTACGGCATCCTTGGCCGAGCGG
This sequence comes from Acetatifactor sp., assembly GCF_982438285.1. Lineage (NCBI taxonomy): Bacteria > Bacillati > Bacillota > Clostridia > Lachnospirales > Lachnospiraceae > Acetatifactor > Acetatifactor sp. The sequence goes on from NZ_CEWDFQ010000234.1 coordinate 584, forward strand.
CTCAACGACTTAAGCAGTGTTACTGTGAGGGAGGCGAAGGAGGGAGATGAGCTGGAAGCGGGAGTGGTGTATATCGCCATGGGGGGCATGCACATGAATGTGAAGGTCTCTCCCGCAGGAAGGCATACCATCCATTATTCCGACGAGCCTGCCAGGGAGGGCGTGAAGCCTTGCGCCAATTATATGTATGAGTCTCTGGCAGGCAGCCGCTTTGACAATGTGGTCTGTGTGGTAATGACGGGGATGGGCGCCGACGGAACGGAAGGAATCAAGAACTTGAAAGCGCAAAAGCAGGTACATGTGATTGCCCAGGATCAAAACAGCAGTACTGTTTTCGGGATGCCTAAGAGTGTTATCAATGCAGGATTGTCTGATCAGGTGGTTCCCCTGGAGCAGATCGCACAGGAAATTATATTGCATGTTGGAGTGAAAACCAGCAATGTGTAAGCCGTTTGTGGCAGAATGGAGGATAAAATGGACGTAAGCCAGTATCTTGAAATTTTCCTGGATGAAACGAAGGAGCATTTGCAGGCTTTAAACACACAGATTCTTGAACTGGAATCAGATCCTGAAAACATGGATGTGATCAATGAGATATTCCGTGCCGCACATTCCTTAAAGGGCATGGCGGGCACCATGGGATACAAGCGGATGCAGACGCTGACCCACGATATGGAGAATGTATTCTCTGAGGTGAGAAACGGCAATATCAAGGTGTCCCCTGATATGATAGATGTGCTTTTCCGCTGTCTGGATGCGCTGGAGGAGTACAATAACAATATTCAGGAAACTGCGGATGAGGGCACCAATGACAATGAGCCGTTAATCAAGCAGCTGAATGATATTTTAAATCAAAACAAAAAAACACAGGAGGCTCCCACAGATAATGCTGCCGGGGAACAGAAGGGGCAGGAGGCGAAAGGGACGGAGACCTCCGCAGATAAATGGGATCACATTCCGCTGGACGAAAGCCAGATTCATGTAATATTGGCGGCTCAAAAGCAGGGGAAGAAGGTTTACGGACTGAATGTGGTGGTACAGGACAGCTGTATCCTGAAGGCTGCCAGAGCCTTTCTGGTTTTTAAGGCAGTGGAGGAAAAAGGTGAAATTATCGTGTCTGAGCCCAGTGCCCAGGATGTGGAGGATGAGAAATTTGACAAGGACTTTACCTTAATTGTCCTGTCTGATGCCACTCTGGATGAGGTGATTCAGGCGGCTGGAAGTGTATCCGAAATTGCAAATGTGACAGGCGCTCCCATTGTTTTGGAAAATAACAGCCATTATCATCCGCAGGAGGAGAAGCCTGCAGAGCAGGAAAAAACCGAGGCAGAAGCAGCAGGAACGGAGCCTGTTTCGGCGGTGCCCGAGGAGAGAAAGGGGAAGCCTGCAGCCAAAGCGCCGGAGAAGAAACAGACGCCCGGAAAGCCCGTGGTGAACCGGACTGTCAGAGTGGACATTGAAAAACTGGATGTGCTGATGAATTTGGTGAGCGAGCTGATTATTGCCAAAAACTCGCTGGTATCCTTTGCAAATCAGGAGCATGGCCAGGCTGGAGGCCAGGGCTTTAATGAGAAGATTGAATATATTGAGAGTGTCACCACAAACCTCCATGAATCTGTAATGAAGGTGCGGATGGTTCCCATTGAGAGCGTTGTAAATAAATTCCCCCGCATGATACGTGATCTCTCCAAGACCCTTGGCAAAAAGATGGAGCTGTACATGACAGGTGAGGAGACGGAGCTTGACAGAACTGTTGTGGATGAGATTGGAGACCCGCTTATGCACCTTCTGCGCAACGCAGCGGATCATGGAATAGAATCTGCGGAGGTGCGGGCCCAGAGAGGAAAACCGGAGGCTGGTTCTATCGGCTTAAACGCATATCAGGACGGCAACAATGTAATTATTGAGGTGAAGGATGATGGCAATGGCATTGATGTGGAAGCCGTAAAAAGCAAGGCCATTGAGAAGAATGTGATTACGCCGGAGCAGGCAGCCAATATGACAGAAAAGGAAATCATTAATCTTCTTTTCCTTCCCAGCTTTTCCACAGCAAAGAAGGTTACGGACGTTTCCGGAAGAGGCGTGGGGCTGGATGTGGTGCGCTCTAAGATCGAATCCCTGAGCGGCGAGGTAGAGGTAAAGACCAAGCTGGGCGTAGGCAGCACCTGGACCATCAGACTGCCGTTGACCCTTGCCATCATTCAGGCTCTCATGGTGGTTGTAGGGGGTGAGAAATATGCCATCTCACTGGGCTCCATTCAGACGCTGGAAGACATTGAACCCAGCGAGGTAAAGCTGGTGCAAAACAAAGAGGTCATCAATCTGAGAGGAACGGTTATTCCTCTGATCCGGCTTTCGGAGGTGCTTGATATAGAAAGCAGCAGGTCTGCCGACGAAAACCTGATCGTTGTCATCGTAAAGAAGGGAGACAAGATGGCGGGACTTGTGATTGATGAGCTGATCGGACAGCAGGAAATTGTGATCAAATCCCTTGGAAAATATATGAAACAGTGTAAATTCATCAGCGGCGCCACGATCCTGGGTGACGGCGAGGTGGCGTTGATTTTGGATGCCAATGCTTTGATTTAGGAAGGAGAGATGACGATATGGAACAGCTCAGTACAAGGAAACAGGAATATGTGCAGGAAGTTGAAGGCAAAGAACCGGTCGAGACCATTCAGTATATCGTAATCCGCCTGGGAAAAGAGCAGTATGGCATTGACATCTGCAATGTGGACAATATTGTGAGGATGCAGCATATCACCAGAGTGCCCAAGGTGGCCAGGCATCTAAAGGGGGTCATCAACCTGCGGGGAGAGGTGATACCGGTTATGAGCCTGCGGCTTAAGATGGGGCTTGAGGAGGATGAGGTAACCAGAGCCACCCGTATTATTATCCTGAAGCTTGAACAGCAGGGCAATGTGGGAATCATGGTGGATGAGGTGAAAGAGGTAGTTACCCTTGAGGCTACAGACATCGAGAAGGTTTCTTATGATTCCAAGGACGACAAGGTAAACTTTATCAACGGAGTGGGAAAGCACGATGGCGAATTGATTTCCCTGCTGGACTTAAACACCGTCGCGCTGGAGGATAACGCATAATATTCAGTGAAGGAGAAGGAGCCAATGGGAGAGCTCAGCTTGGAAAAGGTTTCGGAGACCTATTTTGACGTATTAAAGGAAATTGGAAATATCGGAGCGGGAAATGCCATGACGGCTCTTTCCCAGATGCTTCAATGTAAGGTGGATATGAAGGTTCCCCAGGTAAAGCTGCTGGAATTTTCGGAGGTGGGAGCACTGATGGGCGGCGAAGAGCAGGTCATGGTGGGTGTGCTCTTGGGCGTCGAAGGCGATATCACCGGCAGCATGATGTTCCTGGTGGAGAAGGAGAGCGCAAAGCACCTGATCAACAAGGTGATGATGGGGATGGCGCCGGAGGGAGACGACTTTTCCGAGATGGAGCTGTCTGCCATGAAGGAGCTGGGAAACATTATCACAGGCGCTTACCTGAATTCCCTTTCTACCCTGACAAATCTGCAGATTTATCCTACGCCGCCCGCTCTGACGGTGGATATGGCGGGAGCAATTTTGAGTGTTCCCGCCATTCAGTTCGGCGTGCTGGGAGACAGAATCCTGTTGATTCAGTCCCAGTTTTATGATGAGATCGAGATAGACGGATATTTTATTCTGATACCGGACCTGGAATCCTATTCTAAGATTCTGTCCGCATTGGGGATACCGGTGGAATAGACCAGACAGGGAAAAGTGAGAAGGAAAAGCGCATGAGTGAGATTATCAAAGTGGGAATGGCAGATTTAAAGACCTGTGTAAGTCCCAATGGCATCACGACGCTGGGACTTGGTTCCTGCGTAGGAATCGCCATCAGAGACCCGAATACGAAAATAGGCGGGCTGGCGCACATTATGCTGCCGGACAGTAAACAGATACGAAACAGCCAACAAAATATTGCAAAGTTTGCAGATACCGGAATTGCGGAGCTGGTATCCCAGATGGAAAAGCTGGGGGCGGTACGCAGCCGTATGGTGGCAAAGATTGCGGGGGGAGCTACCATGTTTTCCTTTCAGGGACGTTCTGATATGATGCAGGTGGGGGACCGCAATGTGGAGGCGACCAAAAAGAAGCTCAAGGAGATGAATATCCCGATTCTGGCCCAGGATACAGGAGCGAACTATGGCCGGACGGTTACCTTTTTTCCTGAAACAGGAGAATTTCATATCAGGGCCGTGGGAAGGGCAGAGAAAATTATCTGACAGGGGTATGCTATGAACAGAAGATATATGCCTTTGATACTGATG
>NZ_CEWDFQ010000235.1:0-4898 GCF_982438285.1 Acetatifactor sp.
ATTGATATGAGAAAGTATTTGGTGCGCAAATAATTTTATAACAAGCAGGGTAAGAACACGGGAAAAGCTTAAGGACAACAGATCAGGAGACAGCGTCATGGAAAATCAGCACACGCAGGAAAACCTGCAGACGGAGGAAAATCAGGAAAATCTGCAGACGGAAGAAAGCCAGCGGAGGGAAGAACCGCAAAGCAGCCAAAGGCCCAGAGGGAAATGGTTCGGCAGAGGAATTTACGGCAGTAAGGATGTGCCGATCCGCATACTGGACGGCCTGATCGGAGTGCTGGCAGGCGCTGCCCTGATTCTGATCATCTATTTTACCATAAACGGAGGCTTTCAAATTACCTTTGACACCCAGGGAGGCAGCCAGGTGGCGGCACAGAAGCTCAGATATGGACAGCTGGTGTCAAAACCGGAGGAGCCTTACAAGCCGGGCTATGATTTTCAGGGCTGGTATGGGCAGATAGAAGGAGAGGAAACGGCCTGGAGCTTTGAAAGTGAAAAGGTCACTGGAGACATTACCCTTTATGCCAGATGGACCCCGGCCCAGATCACGGTAAAGTTTGACTTAAACGGCGGTGTTTCCCAGGAGGGCTCGGATGTGCTTGCGCCCATGGAGGTGACCTTTGGGGAGACCTATGGGGAGCTTCCTGTTGTGTCAAAACAGGGAAGCACCTTCTTGGGCTGGGAATACGACGGAAAAGTCATTACCTCCGACACCATCGTACAGATGACAGGCGAGCATGTGCTTACAGCGGTATGGGAATAAAAAGGGAATTGCAAAATCAATTCTTTTATCATACAATAGGAAGCACAAAGGAGGGATTCCTATGAATTTAGTGATTACCATGAGCCGCAGGTTTGGAACAGGCGCCAGCCTGATCGCAAAGGAGCTTTCTGAAAAGCTGAATGTGCCCGTGTATGATAAGGCCTATATTGAGCATGAACTTGAGGGGGACAGCTTTGCCTCTGAGGCGGAGGTGATAAAGGAGCTGGCGGGACACCCTTGTATTATTTTGGGCCGCTGTGCTTCTGAAATTCTGAAAGATCAGCCCAATGTATTTAACATTTATGTCAGCGCGGATAAGGAGGACCGGATTCACCGGATTATGAAGAAAGAATCGCTGCCCTATGAGGAGGCTAAGGCCCTGATTGAGAAAAACGACAGGGACCGGGCCGACTATTACTATGAAAATACCGGCAAGGTCTGGGGCGATGTGAATAATTACCACATGATTCTGGATACCTCCAGACTGGGAATAGAAAACTGCGCCGGGATTCTTTTGAAATATTTTGAACGGGTAGAGATTATTTAAGATATTATCATATGGGAGACTTTGGGACCTCCAAAGGGAAATACAGGAAAGTATGGATTCTAAAAAGAAATAGGATTCATACTTTCTTTTTTTCTCAGGCGGAGTATTTTAAATGTTCCATTTTCCAAAATTTAGTTAGCAATATAATGTGAAGTGTGATAAAATGCTTTTATTATATGCCGCGCAGGCGGCAAAATAAGAAATGGAGCCACGAGAGTAATCATATGGAGCAGAAAAACAGCAAGGCATTGTCTGTAATACAAGTATTGTTTTATTTGGCGATGGCGGGAATCTTTACCATGGTCCTGGACGCAGGGAAGGGCTTTCCTGGGAAGCATTTTTTGCACAGTATCTGCAGGCCCTTGAGGCTGCGGGAAAGCGTTCCGGTAAGGGAGGACAAAAGACGGAGGCGCAGACGCAGGAGGAGGAAAAGAAAGGGGAGCAGGTAAGCGGCACCATGAAGCAGATCGAAGAGATAGAGAAGCTGTGTGTGCAGGGGGGCCTTGAAAGAGGGGCTGGAAAAAATATTGGAAGGGCTGGAACGTGGGGAATGAAGCGCAGATGAGAGGGGAAAAGGAAGGTGTATTTATGAAGAAAAGCATATTAATTGTAGATGACGACAAGAGCAACCTGATTATGGCCCAGAAGCTTCTGGATGAGCAGTATCGTGTGGCGGCAGTAAATTCGGGAATGCTTGCTTTGGAATATCTGGAGAGAAATCGTCCTGACCTGATTCTTTTGGATATTCAGATGCCCCAGATGAACGGCTTTGAGGTAATGAAAAAGATACAGAAATCTCAGGAATGGAAAAAAATACCGGTGATTTTTCTTACGGCGGACAGAGACCCTGAGACAGAGGAAAACTGTTTTCTGCTGGGGGCAATGGATTATATCGGAAAGCCTTTTGTTCCCACCATTATGCTTATGAGGATAAAGCACACACTGGAGCTGGAAAGTAACGGGAGGTCTTTGGAAAAAATGGTGCAGCAGCAGCTGCAGCAGATCACACAGATCCAGCAGGATATTATTTTTATGATGGCAAACCTGATCGAAAGCAGGGACGGCACCACCGGTGATCATGTAAAGCGTACCAGCATTTTTGCCCATATGCTGGCCAGGAAAATGAAAAATCAGGGAATTTACGCAGATGTGATTACAGAGGAATATGTGGAGTATATGCGTAAGGCAGCGCCCCTCCATGATATCGGAAAGATAATGGTTTCAGATGTGATACTGCAAAAGCCGGGGGCTCTCACAGATCAGGAGTATGAGCGGATGAAGATGCACGCAGCCGAGGGAGGAAGGCTGATTCGGGAAAATATGAAAAATATGGTGGATCAGGAGTTTGTGAGAATTTCCGGCAACATGGCCAATTATCATCATGAAAAATGGGCGGGAGGAGGGTATCCGGAAAACCGCAGGGGCGAAGAAATCCCCCTGGAGGCAAGGATACTGGCAGTGGCAGATGTGTTTGACGCTCTGGCCTTCAAGCGTCAGTATAAGGAAAAAATGCCTCTTGATCAGGTGTTTGAGATTATGAGACGGGAGAGAGGAAAGAGCTTTGAGCCGGTGATCCTAGACGCCTTTCTGGAAATGGAAGAGGAATTGAGACGGCTGATAGAAATTTTGTAGAGGGAAGCGGAGGATGAGTAAGACAAAGAAGGAAGAGCGCATACTCAAAAAATTGAAAATAGACGCGAGCCGCCTGGACATACGGATATTCAGAATAATGTGCTTGTTTATTGCGGCGGTGGCGCTTTTCATGTGTATTTTAGATTTGTCCGTAAAATCCTATGCCATGGCGGCTGCTACAGGGGGAATTATGGTATGGATGGCGTCTCTTTTGCTGATATCCCTGTTTCATGCAAGTATTTTTCTGCTGATCAAAGGAATGCTGGCGGCAATGGCATTTTTTTGGCCTATTTTTTGATTACCGGCGGAGAAATAGTTGTCCTTACACGGAGACTTTCCTGATCAGACTTCCTATTTTGTATCTGGTGGAAACCATTATGTGTGCAGGAAGCCACTATCGCATTGTAGTATATCGCTGGAGGCAGGAGGAGCTTGCAGATTTGCGTGAGAGAGTGTCCAGCAGCTTTGTGGTAAGCTCCACGGAAGCTCTTTTCAGGAGCGGAAGAATCGGAAGGGGCATCCATTGCCTGTGCGGACTATTTTCCCTGCATCCTGTTTTAAGCCTGGGACACAGTAAAATGTTTTCCACAAGAATCTGCATAGGAGGCCGCAAAAGCTTTGCCAGGCAGTATCTGCGGAGAGCCTTTCGCAGGAGGAAAAAAATAGACCCGGAGCTTGTCTTTGTGATTACCGCAGGATGCTCCTATGAGTTTCAGGAATTTTTGGTGAATCAGGTGAGAACCATCCTGCCTTGGAGAAAAACACAGCATAAGAACCGTCTAAATGCTGGAGGAATAAAAAAATATTGGAGGACGCTTCACTTTTTCAAGGTGGGGCGTCTTTTTTGCGGGTCTGCCAAAAAAGAGTGAGGGATGTCAAAGGAATCGCCAAATGTACAGAATGCTCGTGGAATTGGGCAAAAAGATCGGGGATATAGGCATGGGCTTTTCCATTATCGGCTGTTATGATAAAAGCAGCTAGAAATCTATGGAAAGGAGAGAAAAATGAAAACGGTAGGCATCATAGGAACCTTTGACACCAAGGGCAGAGAATTTCTTTATCTCAAGAATTTGATAGAAGCCCGGGGGCTGCAAACGCTGTGTGTTGACGTGGGAGTGTTTGAACCAATGTTTCAGCCGGATATAAGCAGTAAAGAGGTGGCGGCGGCAGCAGGTGCAGACATACATATACTGGCCCAGAGGCGGGACAGGGCAGAAGCTGCGCGGGTACTGTCAAAGGGATTGGAAACGCTGCTTCCAGAGCTTTACAGACAGGGAAAGCTGCACGGAGTTTTGTCTGCAGGAGGCTCAGGCGGCACTTCCCTGGCAACGCCGGCCATGCGCGCGCTGCCCATTGGAGTGCCAAAGGTTATGATTTCCACCATGGCATCGGGAAATGTCACTCAGTATGTGGGAACCAGCGATATTATCATGATCCCGTCCATTGTGGATGTGGAGGGGCTGAATCACATTTCAAAAACAATTTTCAGCAATGCAGCCAATGCAGTCTGCGGTATGCTCAATTATCAACAGGAGATTGCAGAGGATGAGAAACCCCTGCTGGCAGCTACCATGTTTGGAGTCACAACAGCCTGTATCAAAACCGCCAAGGCATATCTGGAAGGTAAGGGATATGAGGTTTTGGTTTTCCACGCCACAGGAACAGGGGGAAGGGTGATGGAGGCCCTGATTGACCAAGGCTATATCAAAGGGGTGTTGGATATTACCACCACCGAATGGTGCGATGAGGTTGTAGGAGGAGTGCTTTCCGCAGGTCCCCATCGGCTGGAGGCTGCAGGAAGGGCAGGCATTCCCCAGGTGGTATCTGTAGGGGCCCTGGATATGGTAAATTTTGGACCCTGGGATACGGTGCCAAAGCCCTTTAGAGAGAGAAATTTATACAGGCATAATCCCACGGTAACCCTGATGCGCACCACCCCGGGGGAAGAGA
>NZ_CEWDFQ010000236.1:0-4896 GCF_982438285.1 Acetatifactor sp.
TCGGCTGGAATTCTTACGAAGCAGAACGGGATAGAGGTTCGCATGAAGGACTATGCGCCCATCTATGTATGGGCGGACGAGTATAAGACAGAGGAAGTGTTCATGAATTACTTTTCCAATGCGGTAAACCACTGCGCTGGAGATAAGATGATTGACATTAAGCTGGAAAATGGAGATGGACGGGTGAGAGTGTCCGTTTTTAACACTGGCGAGCCTATACCGGCAGATTCCATTGACCACATATGGGAAAAATTTTATAAGGTGGATAAGGCCAGAACCCGGGAATATGGGGGGAGCGGTGTTGGACTCTCCATTGTGAAGGCAATAATGGATTCCATGAACCAAAAGTATGGCGTTGAAAATTATACAAACGGCGTATTGTTTTGGTTTGAGCTTGAGACGGTGCAGGAAAATTAGACGAAAGGAAGTTTATGAGGGAAGAGACAGGAGACATAGCTTGGAAAAAGGTGCTTTTAGTGGGGGTGGACACGGGGGAAGAGAGGGATTTTGAACGTTCCATGGAGGAACTGAAAAATCTTGCCCAGGCCGCCTGCAAAGAGGTGGCAGGAATCATCACACAAAGGCTTTTGACCGTAAACAGGGCGTTATACATCGGAAGCGGAAAAGCTGGAGAGGTAAAAGACTTTGCCGGAGAATGCGGAGCAGAGGAAGTGATTTTTGATAATGCCCTTTCGCCCTCTCAGGTGAGAAATCTCACCGGCATACTGGAGCTGCCGGTTTTGGACAGGACGAACCTGATTTTGGATATTTTTGCTCTGAGAGCGCAGACCAGGGAGGCAAAGCTGCAGGTGGAGATGGCAAAGCTTGAGTATATGCTTCCCAGGCTGGTAGGGCTCCATGAAGCGTTGAGCAGACAAGGCGGCGCCAGCGGCAGCATGAGCAGCAAGGGAACCGGCGAGAAAAAGCTGGAGCTGGACCGCAGAAAAATTGAACATCGTATCAGTGAGCTGAAAAAGGAGCTGGAGCTGGTGGAAAGGTCTAGACAGACACAGAGAAAGCGGCGTAAGGACTCCCAAATTCCACAGGTGGCCCTGGTGGGGTACACCAATGCAGGAAAATCCACCATATTAAACCGAATGGTAGAAAAATATGGGGAATGCCCGCAAAAAACAGTGATGGAAAAGGATATGCTGTTTGCTACTTTGGAGACAAGCGTACGCAGTATTGATGTGGACGGCAGGCCCTTTTTGCTGGCAGACACAGTGGGGTTTATTCACAAGCTTCCCCATGGATTGGTGAAGGCATTCCGGTCTACCCTGGAGGAGGTGAGGAATGCGGACCTTCTGGTGCAGGTGGTGGATTTTTCTGATGAGAATTACAAACAGCAGATAGAAGTGACGCAAAAAACGCTAAGGGAACTGGAAGCGGGAGACATTCCACAGATTTTGGTGTATAATAAAGCGGATAAATGCCGTTTAGAGGCAGAGCTGCCACAGATAAGAGGGGATCAGATTTATATTTCAGCAAAAGGAAACAGGGGAATTGAGGAGCTGGCAGAAATGATACAGAGCAGAGTGTATGCGGATAATCAGGACTGCAAGTTTCTGATTCCGTACGATAAGGGAGCGGTGGTTTCCCGCTTAATGGAAAATGCTTCTGTTTTGGAATGGGAATATACGGAAAGGGGTATTTTGCTTCATGTAAACTGCAGCAGGCAGGAACGGGCAAAATATGAAAGCTATGCCCTGTGAAGGCAAGTCCCCCCCAATTTGTTTATTTATAAAATGAAACACAGGAATGAGGATGGAATATGGATATCAGGGAAAAGGATGAAGCAAGGGGAAAACTGGAAAGCTTGGAGGAACGGGTCCGGCTGCTGCTTTCTCAGTCTCAGGATCGGGAATTTACAGCGTATCTGCAAAATTTTATGCAGCGGGTGATACAGCAGAAATATCAAACGGACCTGCTTCTGGATGAACTTGAGAGAAGCCTGCGGATGTATCAAAACAAAATGGAGCAGCCTAAGTCTGGCTCTTATACATATGTTTCGGCCAATCAATATGTCTCATCTAATCAATATGTATCATCCAATCAATATGTTTCAGCCAATACTGTGCCGGAGAGTGCGCAGATTGAAAAGCCAAAGAAACAGATGTTTGGAGGAAGCGGAGAGTTTGCCGTCGGGGCAGTGCTTTTGAGCGTGCTGGGAGGAGCTTTTATTCTGGCGGCGCTTGTGATGGCTGGAATCAATTATATGAACGGATTTGTGAGGGGAATGAGCCTGTACGCTTTTTCTGCTCTGTTTGTGCTGATATCAGAAATTTTTATTTACCGCAGGTGGAAAATATTGGGCAGTGTGCTGTCGGCGGTGGGAATCAGTGGACTGTTTTTATCTACGGTGCTCAATTATCTGGTTCTGCATAATTTCCCGGGATGGACGGCCGTGCTGCTTACTGCTGTAATTATGATTTTTGTAGCGCTTCTGAGCAGAAAGCGGGATTCGGCATTTTACAGGATACTGGGTCTGATTGCCTGCTATCTGTGCTTTATTCCCATTGGAGTGGGGATAACGGATGCAGAGTTTTTGGTGGTCTGCGGTATGATCCTGCTTACTAACATCGTGTGTGTGTTCCTTCCCGTAAATAACTGCCGCACGGGGGTAAATATCCTGCACATGCTGGCAAACACTGTTTTTGCACAGATTTTTATCTGGAGAGCCATGTGGTGCCAGATAGCGCCTGGACCCAGGATTATCTTTCTTTTAAGCTCTCTTTTTGTTCTGCAGCTTTTGCTTGTGACATCTGCAAGGCGCGGGCAGAAAACGGAAGGAGTACAGGCAGCCTACGGCATAAGCGGCGTGCTTTATCTGTCTATTTTCTGCTTTGAAATTGCAATGTACGACAGGGAGAGCCTGTTCTTCTGCTGGGGAATTTTGCTGGGGATTGCACTTATATGTCTGATTGAATTCCTGCTTCTTTTAAAATATAAGGAAAAATGGTGCATCTATACCTTTGCAAATCTGACGATGATGATTTTGGCTTTGTTTCTGGAGGGAGTGCAGGGACCGGCGTTCTGGCTTGCACTGCTTGTGCTTGCAAAGCTTTTGGCAGCCTTTCGGCCTGTTTCCCTGCTGAAGGTAAATGATGTAATCCTGACCACGGCAGTGAGTCTTATGGCGCTGGCATTTCGCTCCATGCCTGCTGGCCCGGAGGATTTACTGTGCGGGAATCTTTTGCTGGCCGGAGTTTTGGTGAGTGTTCCATTCATCAGCTTCTTTCACCCCTATTATCAGATATTGACCACTTATACAACGGCATTCTATTTGATGCTTTTGATGCCAGCCATGTTGAAGCTGCCTATTTTTGTGGGAGTGCTCTTTGGCGGAATTCTGCTGTTTAACAATGTAAGCAGATGGAGGGGGAAAAATATTATTTTGTTTAATGCCCTTGCCCTTGCGGGACAAATTGTATGCTTTTTATGCCTTCTTTGGCCGGGGTACCGAAATGCTTATGTCACCTATTTGTGCATGCTTGTATTTGGCCTTGCCACCATTGTAATTACCTTCCATGAAAAATACAGCATGAATTTTGGCAATAAGTCCATGATAACGACGGTGTTTCTTACTTATATGGCGTTGATTGTCAGACTGGGGCCTTCAGTGGTAAACAGTATTTTATTGATGCTGATTGCGCTGGTTGGTGTGGCGGCAGGATTTGTGGAAAAGAAAAAGAGTGTTAGGATATATGGCTTAGTGCTTTCTCTTTTGGTTTGTGGTAAAATTGTCCTATATGATTTTATGGGAGCGCCCACACTGCAAAGAACCATTCTGCTGTTTTCGGTGGGGGTAATGGCGCTTGTGATCTCAGGAATTTATATTATACTGGAAAAAAAGAATGCTTTGGATCAAAATGCGCCAAAAAAGGAAGAGGAAATACCTCAATAAAGGAAACGGACGGGAGAAATGATGAGAAAAAAAATCGTAAGAGCAATTGCACAGGCCGGCGCCGTAATATTTTTGCTGACCGGATGCAGCGGCATGCCGGAGCTGACTCCTGAGCAGGAGGAGGCTGTAGGGGAATATGCGGCGGTAACGCTGATGAAATACGACGCGAATAACAGGAGCAGGCTGGTTGACTTGTCCACAGTGGAGATGCCTGAGACCCTTGCTGAAGAGTCTCCGGAGACAGAGGCTCCTGCCGCAGAGACGGATTCTTCTGCAGAGACACCGACAACAGAGGCTGCCGCAGGAACAAATGTGCCGGAAAACAACGAGGCTGCCAGTATGGAGGCGTTTTTTGGACTGCCGGAAGGGGTGACAGTCACCTATCAGGGATGCAATACCTACCAGGTTTATCCAGATGAAAGCGAGGGCTCAGAATATTTTATGCTGGAGGCCTCGGAGGGCAACAGCCTGCTTGTGCTTGCATTTACCATTGCAAACCAGACGGGAAGCGATGTAGAGGTGAATCTGCTGGAGGAAAATATTATTTACAGGATAACTGTAAATGGAGACACCACGCGAAACGCATTGATGACCATGCTGCTGAATGATATGTCTACCTACAGGGATACCATCGCAGCGGGTGAAAGCGCTGATGTGGTTCTGATAGCGGAAATGGATCAGGAAGTGCTTTCCTCGGTGTCAAGCATTTCCCTCAGACTGCGAAGTGAGACAGAAAGCTGCACAATACAGCTGCAGTAACAAAATTTTGTAACAATACAGCCATAAGCTGTACTGTTACAAAATTTGTAAAAAAAGGGTAAAAAAAAGTAAATTTGGTGTTGACAACGGGATGGCATGATGATATACTCATTTTCGTTGCTGAGGGAAATTTCATTGCAACAAAGAATTTACTTTATTTCATCTCACAAAACCAGATGAAAAAAATAAAAAAAGCAGTTGACAAAGCGGAGGAAGCGTGGTATGATAATCAG
>NZ_CEWDFQ010000237.1:0-4867 GCF_982438285.1 Acetatifactor sp.
TCTCCAGACAGTTTTCCAGCATATTTTTATCTATAGCTTTCTGAATTTCAACCTGTTTCATTTTTCCAATCCTTCAAACAATCTGCGCCTGATTGTTGACTTCTCACAGCGAACAATCAGGCGCGAAAAAACCGCCGCATCCAAAGCTTCATACTCGATGCGGCGGAAAGCATTCCCCTGGGACCTATCTTGACTCTCCCATAAAAAACAAAGCGATTGTACCCGGTCCTGAATGAGCTCCGATGGTAGGACCGATACGGTTAATGAGAAAATTCTGTATTCCCAGCCTTTCCTTTACCATATCTCTCACTGCCTCTGCATCCTCCAGGGCGTCCCCGTGGCTGATAAACACAATATCGTTCTCACTGCGGTAGGAGCCTATTTTTTCCTCCATATAATCCACAAGCGCAGCTAATGATTTCTTCCTGCCCCGCACCTTTCCTATAAGAATCAAATGTCCCTCATTATCCACATGGAGCTTCGGCTTAATGCCTGCAAGAGTTCCTAAAACAGCTGCGGTTTTGCTCACTCTTCCACCCCGGTGAAGATGATACAAATCATCCACCGTAAAAACGTGAACCAGATGCAGCAGATTTTCCCTTACCCAGTCTGCAACCTCGTCCAAGGTTTTTCCCTGATCCCGCAGGCAGACCGCCTTATGGACTAAAAGCCCCTCTCCCAGGGAAGCACACAGCGTATCAATCACAATGATTTTGCAGTCCCTGTGCTCTTCCATGATTTCCTCTGCCGCAAGCATCACATTGCCGCAGGTTCCGCTTAAACCTGAAGAAAAGGAGAGGCATAAAACCTCCTTCTCAGTCTGGATCACTTCCTCCAGATAGGCCTTTGCCTCCTCTGGATTGATCTGGGAGGTAGTTGGCATTTTCCCTTCCCTCATCATTTGATAAAATTCTTTCCAGTCAAGCTCCTTGCCGTGTCCATAGGTCACACCATCGAGAATATAGCTTAAATTCATACATCCCAGATCGTGCTCCTTTATGTACTCCTCCGGCAGATCAGCCGTGCTGTCTGTTATTATTTTAAACATAATTTCCTCCATTCGTATCATAATTGGGGCAGTCCGGAAGCCTTGCGGTTCCCGGGCTGCTTTGCCCGCCTTTTTGTATATTATACCATTAGGAACCCAAGATTTCAAATTTTATCCTGCGTTTATTTTGCTTTTGGTTCAAAAGCTCCGGGCAGTCTCCTCCTAATGAGACGATTTCTCAGCTTCTCCCAGTCAAAGGGAATCAGCGGATAAAGATAGCTCTTCCGGGATACGGTGCGGTTGGTGGCAATGGCTATCAAAAGCACTGCAATTCCCGCCAGATACCCCCATAATCCGAACAGTTGTGTTAAAATCAGATTTAATATCCGCATAAATTTCAGGGCGTATCCCAGTTCATAATTTGCCTGGGTATAATTTGCGATAGCCACAAAGGCCATATACAGCATTACTTCGCTGGAAAACCACCCGCTGTTTACGGCAAATTCTCCCAGCACCAGGGCAGCCATAACGCTCAAAGGGGTGCTCAGCATATTCGGCGTGTTGACGGCGGCCAGACGCAGGCCGTCTATTGCCAGCTCCAGTATGAGAAACTGCCAGATCAGGGGGATGTTTGGAGTCTCCTTCAGCCGGATAAAGGCAAAGCTCTCCGGAATCAGATCCGTTTCTGCGGACAACAGTAAAAAGGTGGGTGTCACCAGGTATGTGAGAATGGCAATCAAAAACCGGGTGATGCGCAGATAGGTTCCCGTTATGGGCGGAAAATAATAGTCGTCCGCCTCCTCCAGCACGTCAAAGATGGTCACGGGCATGATCATGGCAGAGGGGGAATTGTCCACCAAAATCACAATATTCCCCTCCAATATCTGTGCGGCCGCCGTATCCGGTCTCTCCGTGTACTTAAATTTAGGAAAGGGATTATACCACTTTCTCTGGTAAAGGCATTCCGCCAGGCTTTCCTGGTTCAGGGTAAGAGAATCCACCTGAATATTGTTGATCTTCTCTTCTATTTCCTGTAAGAAAGCGTGATCCACCCTCTCATCCATATAGCAGAGTACAATGTCTGTTTTGGAGCTTTTACCGGCATTCATGATTTTCATGCGCAGGTCAGTGCTTCGTATCCTGCGTCTGATCAACGCTGTGTTGAAAACAATGGTTTCCACAAAGCCGTCCTTGGAGCCCCGCAGCACCTTATCCTTGTCAGGCTCTTGTACACTTCTGGCAGGATAGGTGCGGGAGTCAATCAAAAGCGCCTTTTCAAATCCATCCACCAGAAGCAGAAACACACCGGAAAGCAGCGCATTTATAATAGTCTCCCACTGGCTGTTTACGTCCACCTCCACATAGGGAATGTCCTGCTTGGACATTTCATGGGCGTCCGCCGGCATTTGTTCCGGCGTGATTTCCATAAAAAACTGCAAAAGCTTCTGCATCAGCTCATCCTTGCAGAAGCCGTCTATCAGATACATACACGCTTCTTTTCCCCCGATATGCACCACTCTGTGGACCACGTCAAAATTGTTCTCCACATCCAATATTTGATTTAAAAACTGCATATCCTTCCTCAGCGAACCTGAGATTTCCTTCGGATAGCTGAGATTTTCCTGCTCTTCTGCCAGATTTTCCTTCATAAATAACAAACTCCCTTTCCCGGCTGACTGAAATGCTTTTTCTCAGTGTCCCCGGAAAGGGAGCTTTCTATACTCTTATCAATGAAAGCCTTAAAAGTTTACCTGGTAGTGCTGCCAAAGCCGCCGTTTCGCACCCCGTCGGCATCGTCATCAACGGTAATGCCAAATTCCAGAAAGATTCCCTGGGCAAAACCAGTTCCTGCAGGAACCTCCACTGTTCTTCCCTCGTTTGAGGCATTTGTCATCTTGATAAATATATGTCCCTCATTGTCGGAATAAAAATAGTCGCTGTCAATAATACCCACCGTGTTATTCATCTGCAGACGATATTTAAAGCCCAGGCCGCTTCTGGGATATAGCTTCAAAACCCAGCCTTCCTCCATTTCCACCCGGATTCCCGTTGGAATCTTGATTGTGGCACCGGGCGCAAGAGAAAAGGAAAAGGGTGCGAAAAAATCATACCCTGCGCTTCCTTTGGTGGAGCGCACAGGCAGCTTAAGATTTTCATACATATCCTGAATATCCGCCTGTGTAAACTGTGGAAAATCTTCCGCCATTGACTCTGCAAACTGTCCGGCGCTGACCTTATGAAATTTTGCGATTCTCTGCATCTGTCTATCGTACCTTCCCGCCCACAGAAATGGGCTCTGTCACTTATCTATGCCTCATAGTCTGCACAGTGAAGCACCGGCTCCCATGGTTTTTCCTTCCCGAGTGTTTCCTGTACATCTATCACCCTCTGATTTTTGCTTCCTTTCCACAAAAGCTTCGGGTCCTTTTCTTCCACATGAAACTCTCCGTCCACCACCACGTCCACAAGCTCCATCATAGGATCATTATAAATGGTTTCCCAGCTGTCGCCTGTGTACAGCCAAATTGTCTTGTTTGGATATTTTTCCTTAATTTCCGTCATAAAGCTGCGCACATCCATGCGGTTTCCCGGATAAAGAGGGTCTCCCCCCGAGAATGTGATTCCTGATATATAGTCCTTGTCCAGCTGTTCAAAAATCTCTTGCTTTGCCGCTTCGTCAAATGGAATCCCTCCGTCAGGATCCCAGGTAATGGGATTGTGGCATTCCTTGCAGCAGTGGCTGCAGCCGGCCACCCAGAGCACCACACGAAGACCGTCCCCGTTCAGCATGTCGTCTTTGGTAATATTGTGATATCTCATTTCGTTTCTGTCCTCGTTTTCGGATTTTTAACTCTCTGCGCATGTGACCTGCTTCGCAGGGCTTCATTCGCAGGGCTTCGCCCCTGCTTCGCAGCACGCTTTTCTCTCTGCGCATGTGACCTGCTTCGCAGGGCTTCATTCGCAGGGCTTCGCTTATGTCACATGCTTTTCCGTTCGGCGATTTCTGCCATTTTGGCGTCGTTGAGTCTGGTGTCGCCGTGTACGCGGGAATAGGACAGATAACCGTTCATTCGGTCTATTTTTGTCAGATTGCGGCTGCCGCACTTGGGGCAGACGTCCATTTCGAGCTCCTGGTGTCCGCAGTCGTCACAGTAGGCAAGGGAAAGATTGACGCCCTCGTAAAAGCCCATATCCATAGCCCGGCGGATCAGTGTCTTGATGGCCTCCAGATTATAGTCGATGGGATATTTCACATACTGGATTTTCCCTCCGTTGCTCAGGTTCCAGAAGCGGTTCTCCAGATCCTGCTTCTGAATGGGCGTGATATCCTCCGTCACATGGCAGTGGAAGCTGTTGCTCACATACTCTCTGTCGGAAACGCCCTCTACAATGCCGTATTTTTTGCGGAATTGCTTTACCTGCAGGCCGCAGAGGTTTTCTGCCGGCGTACCGTAGATGGCATAGAGATGCCCGTCCTGTTCCTTAAATTCATTCACCCTTTTATTGATATGCTCCAATACCTCGATGGCAAAGGCGCCATCCTCCACCAAAGATTTCCCATTGTAAAGCTCCTGCAGCTCATTGAGGGCAGTAATGCCAAAGCTTGCAGTTGCAGATTTCAGCAAAGGTTTGATCTTGTCAGACAGCTTTAAGTGTCCGCCCAAAAAACCTCCCTCACAGTAGGCAAGAGGATTGGTGGATGCCCGCATTTCTCCCAGATACGCATAGGTGCGGATATGAAGCTGACGGATCAGATTCAGATAATAGTCCAGCACCTCATAGAAATCCCGGCTCTCCTTTCTGGCCTTTGCCAGAATCATGGGCAGGTGCAGCGACACCGCGCCCACATTGAATCTTCCCACAAAAACAGGAGTATCC
>NZ_CEWDFQ010000238.1:0-4858 GCF_982438285.1 Acetatifactor sp.
TCCTGACACAGTGCATCCACACGCTCTGTAAAGGTGCTCTGTAAAAAATGGGTTCCAGTTTCCAGAGCTTCGCTTGTGACAATTGTGTCACATTGCTCCTTCACCTTTTCCAGAGAGGAGGCAGGCATCAGAAGTCCGGCCTGGGCCTTTTCCTGCTCAAAGACCAGCAGGGAAGCAAAATATTCATCCGTCTGATCTAAGATGGAGAGATAGTCCGTCACGTCCCGTTCTGTGCGGAAGGCGTATTCAGCCAAGAGGATGGGAAGCTGGGACTGCATGCCGGAGGAGGGGGAGAGAGGCTCCTGGTAATACAAAAAGCTGCCGGCCTTCAGAGAATTGTCTAAAGAGCGCAGAAGAAGCCTGTGGGTATAGCTGTCGGCATCAGAAAGCTTTTCCGGATTCAGGGATTTTAATGCCGCTATGACGTTCTCTGTGGCAGCCTGCCCTTTTAAGGTTCCCGTTTTGCTGTAGGAGGGAAGAATGGGCTTATAGCTGTAAATGCCAAAATCAGCGGGATTGGCAATGGTGTAGTGCATATTTAAGGTACTGGAGGTCATCTCGTCTGTAAACAGCTGGGAGGTAATGTGGGAAAATTGTTTTTCCTCCTGCTTATAACGAAAAAGGAATAGTGTGATTCCCGCAAAAGCAAAAAGAAAGGCAAGAGCAGGCAGAAGCTGTCTGCGGGAAATTGGGAAAGGTCTTTTCAAGATTGGTCGCGCCGCCTTTGTAGGTATGAGAATTGTTTCAATATATGCCGTCTGAAAAGAGAGTATGAGTTGTATTGCATACAACTTAATAAAATGTACTGGAAACAATATGGTAATATATTGACAGAAAATAACAACTTTACTATACTGAGAACGGAGGCCGGCATGGAAGGAAAACAGAAAAAATATCAGAAACTGATTGACTACATAGACAATTTAATCAGAGAGGGAAAGCTGGGACCGGGGGACAAGCTGTATTCAGAGAATGAGCTCAGTGGAATGTTCCATATCAGCCGACAGACCGTGCGCAAGGCCCTTGGCTTTTTGGAAGAGCAGGGCGTGGTGCGCAGAGTCAGGGGAAGCGGAACTTACATCAGCTATGACCGCAGGGAAAACCTGGAGAGGTGTAACCGGATTGCCGTGATCACAACCTATGTGGACAGCTACATTTTCCCCAAAATTATTCAGGGAATTGAGAATGTGCTGTTTGAGAGGGGATATTCCGTGCAGATTTCCTTTACCAACAATTCCCTGGAGCGGGAGAGGAGCGTTCTGGAGGATATGATCCACAGGGAGGATGTGGCCGGTATTATTGTGGAGGGCACAAAGAGCGGACTGCCCAATCCCAATATCCATCTTTACAGACAGCTGCTTAGGCGCAAGGTGCCGATTTTGTTCCTCAATACCTATTATCCTGAGCTGGATGTGCCTCATGTATCCTTGAATGATACAGAGGCAGCGAAAGCGGCAGTGAATTATCTGATTGGAAGAGGGCACAAAAACATTGGGGCGGTGCTTAAGCTGGACGACGGACAGGGCAGGCTGCGGTATCTGGGCTATCTTAAGGCTTTGGAAAGGGCGGGATATCAAGTGACGGATTCCCGGGTGGTCTGGGTCGATACGGAGGAAGCCAGGCAGCTAAACTGCTGCATGGAAAGGATACAAAGCAGATTACAGGAATGCAGCGCGTTGTTTTGTTATAATGATCAGATTGCCTTTCAGCTGATTCAGCTTCTGACAAGGCAGGGCATCCGGATTCCGCAGGATGTTTCGGTGATCAGCATTGATGATTCCGATCTGGCGCTGCACAGCGAGGTGGCGATTACCTCTCTGCCCCATCCCAAGGAAAAGCTTGGCGCAAAGGCCGCCCAGATTCTGCTGGAAATGCTGGAAACAAACAAAAGGGGCGAAACCTTTGAATTTGAAACCAGAGTGGTGGAACGGGATTCTGTGGCGGATTATGGAGCATATGTGGGTGCGGTTTTTCAGAAGGAAGTAAAAGGAGAGTCCAAAGAGGCGCTGCATGCACGGACTCTTCCTATAAAAAAAGGCAGCGCAGAAACGAGGGAAAATGAGCGAAGGTATCAGAAAAGCAATTGAAACAGGAAGCACGGCTCTTGGCATTGAGTTTGGTTCCACAAGAATCAAGGCCGTTTTGGTGGACAAAAGCCATCAGCCCATTGCCATGGGAGCCTACGACTGGGAAAATCGTCTGGAAAACAATATCTGGACCTACAGCCTGGAGGATATCTGGAAGGGGCTGCAAGGGTGCTATCAAAGTCTGGCGGAGGATGTGCGGGAAAAATATGGCGTGGCCCTGAAAAAGCTGGGCAGCCTTGGCTTCAGCGGTATGATGCACGGGTATATGGCCTTTGATAAGGCGGGAGAGCTGCTTGTACCCTTCCGCACCTGGAGAAACACCATGACGGAGGAGGCCTGTAAAAAGCTGACGGCGGCCTTTGATTTCAATATTCCCCAGAGATGGAGCATTGCGCATTTATATCAGGCAATCCTGAAAGGGGAGGAGCATGTGGACAGAATTGACTATCTCACAACACTGGCAGGCTACATTCACTGGAAGCTCAGCGGGAAAAGGGTGCTGGGTGTGGGAGAGGCGTCCGGAATGTTTCCCATTGATTCAGGCACCTGTGACTATCATGAGAAGATGCTGGAGCAGTTTGACAGACTGATTTCTGACAAGAGCTTTGGCTGGAGCATCCGCGGCATTCTGCCCAAGGTGCTCTGTGCGGGAGAAAATGCAGGATATCTGACAGAGGAGGGGGCAGGGCTTTTAGATCCATCCGGTGTCCTGGAGCCGGGGGTTCTCATGTGTCCTCCGGAGGGAGATGCAGGCACGGGAATGACGGCCACAAACAGCGTGGCTGTCCGCACAGGAAATGTTTCGGCAGGTACATCCATCTTTGCCATGGTGGTTTTAGAAAAGCCGTTGTCCAAGGTATATGAGGAGATCGATATGGTGACCACCCCTGACGGCCTGCCGGTGGCTATGGTGCACTGCAATAACTGCACCTCGGATCTGAATGCCTGGGTCAGCCTGTTTCAGGAATTTGCCGGCTTGTTTGGCATAAAAGCCGACCCGGGGGAACTGTTTACGGCATTGTATGGGGAAGCGCTGAAGGGGGATGCGGATTGCGGAGGACTTCTCTCTTACAATTATTATTCGGGGGAGCCCATCACGGGAGTGGACGAAGGAAGGCCTTTGTTTGTGCGCACTCCTGATGCAAAATTCACCCTGGCAAACTTCATGCGGACCCATCTGTACAGCGCCCTTGCCACGCTGAAAATAGGGATGGATATTCTGTTAGACCAGGAGAAGGTCACTGTGGATTCCCTGATGGGACACGGCGGACTGTTCAAGACCCCAGTGGTGGGACAGCGTCTGCTGGCAGGAGCAATGGGAGCGCCTGTGACTGTGATGGATACCGCAAGCGAAGGCGGGGCCTGGGGAATGGCCCTGTTAGCCGCTTATCTCCGGGAAAAGAAAGAAGGAGAGAGCCTGCCTAAGTACCTTCAGACACAGGTTTTTGCAGGATGGTCTGGCAGCACCATTGAGCCTGACCGGGCGGACGGGGCAGGCTTTGAGAAATTTATGGAGCGTTATCTGGGAGCCTTTGGAGCTGAGAAGGCAGCAGTAGAAGGACTCGTTTAGGGGGACTGATACGGATTTTTTCGGGAAAGGAAGCATACAAGGAATGTTGGAAGAATTAAAGCAACTGGTATATGAGGCAAATATGGAGCTGCCCAGATATGGTCTTGTGACCTTTACCTGGGGAAATGCAAGCGCCATTGACAGAGACAACGGCCTGTTTGTGATTAAGCCAAGCGGTGTGGCCTATGAGAAGCTTACGCCCCAGGACATGGTGGTGGTGGATATGGAGGGAAGGAAGGTTGAGGGAAAATACCAGCCCTCCTCGGACACTCCCACGCATCTGGAGCTGTATAAGGCGTTTTCTGAGATTGGCGGTATTGTACACACCCATTCCTCCTACGCCACAAGCTGGGCTCAGGCGGGCAGAGATATTCCCTGCTACGGCACCACCCACGCGGACTACATATATGGCCCGGTGCCTTGTGTCAGGTGTCTGACAAAGGAGGAGATCGAAACGGCCTATGAGAAGAACACGGGGCTTTTGATTGCAGAGGCGTTCAAAATCATGAGAAAGGACCCCATGGCAGTGCCTGCAGTGCTGTGCAAAAATCATGGCCCTTTTACCTGGGGAAAAAATGCGGCTGAGGCTGTACATAATGCGGTGGTTCTGGAGGAAGTGGCCAAGATGGCTTACCGGGCAGAGTGCATTCAGCCCAAAATACTGCCGGCGCCTCAGGAGCTGCAGGATAAGCATTATTTCAGAAAGCACGGAGCAAATGCCTATTATGGACAGAAAGAAGAGGCTTAAAAGCGGCAGTGCACGAGCACAATCAACATTTTTGAGCAAATTGTGCTGGACGAAGCCAGGGGTTTATGCTAGTATTATCTGGGAAGACAGATAGCAGTGACAGCCGGCAACCGGCTTTCGGCAGAATGGAGGAAACGATGAACAATTTAGACCTGCAGAAACAGGCGAACGAAATCCGCAAGGGCATAGTGACCGCAGTCCATAGTGCAAAGGCAGGACATCCGGGCGGCTCTCTCTCTGCGGCAGATGTGTTTACCTATCTTTATTTTGAGGAGATGAACATTGATCCCAAGAATCCTGCTATGGAGAACAGAGACCGCTTTGTGCTGTCCAAAGGGCACACGGCGCCTGGGCTTTATTCCACTTTGGCCCACAGAGGATTTTTCCCGGTGGAAGACCTGGTTACTTTGAGAAAGCT
The DNA here is from genome assembly GCF_982438285.1 of Acetatifactor sp. Lineage (NCBI taxonomy): Bacteria > Bacillati > Bacillota > Clostridia > Lachnospirales > Lachnospiraceae > Acetatifactor > Acetatifactor sp. The sequence continues at coordinate 4,824 of NZ_CEWDFQ010000238.1, forward strand.
GGGCTCCTACCTTCAGGGACATCCCTGTATTCATA
>NZ_CEWDFQ010000239.1:0-4853 GCF_982438285.1 Acetatifactor sp.
GGTTTGTATACTGATTTGATTTTAAATTTGTCTTTGATTCGTTCTTTCTTTTACCGACGCTCAAGCCTTTTCCTCCTCCATCCGTTTAATTTCGATATTAGAGGAAATATGCTTTCCGAGGGCCAGCCTTGTGCCCCGCACCTGGATAATCATGGCTCCCCGGCGCTTTCTGTTCAGCACCTTCACAGGGGTGCCGTCATTTAAGCCCAGCGCCTGCAGCCTTCTTGTGACAGCAGGCTCCACATACAGTCCGCTGATGCGGTAGCTTTCATTCTTTTGTGCCTCATATAAAGTCATTTTATTCCCGGGAAGGCGTCCAGCCCTCCTGTCTCCTCTCGCATTTGATTCTCAACATAGGCGTTTGCAAAACTCGCTGAGAGAGTCACGAACCTAGTCATAATAACCAAAAACGGATTCCAAAGCAGTATTTCGTCACCGTTATTTTGGTTATTATGCCCAGTTTCTGATACCAGGGATCGAGTTTCGCAATTACCTATTACCAGCTTTTAATAAAGGTATCCACATAGTTGTCCAGGCATTTACGGATGACCTCAATGGCCTCTTCCCTGTTTCCCTTCTCGTTTACTGCCGTGGTCTTGTTCTCCAGGGACTTATACACCGTAAAGAAATGCTCCATTTCATCTACCACATGGGGCGGCAGTTCACTGATATCGTGATAGCAGTTGTAATAGGGGTCATTAAAGGGTACCGCTATGATTTTCTCATCATTCTTGCCGTTATCCAGCATGGAAATAACGCCGATGGGATAAGCTCTCACCAGTGTCATGGGCTGCACAGGCTCAGAGCACAGCAAAAGTACATCCAGGGGATCTCCGTCGTCGCCGTAGGTGCGGGGAATAAAGCCATAATTTGCCGGGTAATGGGTGGAGGTATGTAAAATACGGTCCAAGATCAGAAAACCGGTCTCCTTATCCATTTCATATTTGTTTTTACTTCCCTTTGAAATCTCAATCACACAAATAAAATCCGCAGGCGTCACCCTCTGGGTGCTCATAGTGTGCCAAATACTTCCATTCATTTCTTTCATAATAATCCTCCCTTTCCGAAGCGCATTTCAAGCTCCAAATTAAAGTCATCCGCGGATCTGGCCGTTTCCATGAATCACATATTTATAGGATGTCAGCTCCTTTAAGCCCATGGGGCCTCTTGCGTGAAGCTTCTGGGTGCTGATTCCGATTTCCGCCCCAAAGCCAAATTCAAATCCGTCCGTAAAGCGGGTTGAGGCGTTCACATAAACGCATGCCGCATCCACCTCATTGAGAAATTTTTCTCCGGTCTCTTTATTCTGTGTGACAATGCAGTCGGAATGCTTCGTATTATATTTGTTGATGTGGGCAATGGCCTCCTCCACGCTGTCCACTGTCTTTAAGGATAGAATATAGTCCAGATATTCTGTGCCATAATCCTCCTCTGAGGCGGGAACACACTCCGGAAGCACTTCTCTGACAGCCAAGTCCCCCCGAAGCTCCACATTCGAAGGGCTCAGAGCTTCTGCAAGCTTTGGCAGAAACGCCGCTTCGATGTCTCTGTGGATCACAAGGGACTCACAGGCATTGCACACGCCGATGCGCTGGGTTTTGGCATTGACAACAATGCGAACCGCCATGTCCAGATCTGCATCCTTATCCACATATACATGGCAGTTTCCCGTTCCCGTCTCGATCACGGGAACAGTGCTGTTTTCCACCACACTTCGTATCAGTCCTGCTCCCCCTCTGGGAATCAGCACATCTACATACCTGTTCATTTTCATAAAGGCGGCTGCGACAGCTCTATCCGTACTTTCAATCAGCTGGAGGGCATCCACAGGCATTTCTGTCTGCTCCAGAGCATTTCTGAGGATTTCCACAATGGCAATGTTGGAACAGATGGCATCGCTCCCCCCTTTTAAAATCACTGCGTTTCCGGTCTTAAAGCAAAGCCCGAAGGCATCCGCCGTCACATTAGGGCGGGATTCATAGATGATCCCGATTACGCCAAGGGGAACTCTCTTTTTCTCGATCACAAGGCCGTTGGGGCGCTCAAACCGCTCCATAATCTCCCCCACACAGTGGGGCAGCTCTGCAATCTGGCACAGTCCCTCCGCCATGGCTTCAATACGCTCCTTTGTCAGACGGAGTCTGTCAATCATTCCCGGGTGCATACCGCTTTCCTGCGCTGCGCGAATATCCTCTTCATTGGCGTCAAGAATCTTTTGGGCCTGACTGCAAAGCAGCTTTGCCGCTTCTCTAAGGGTGTTGTCTCTTTCCTGCGCAGACACCTTCTGCAGGGCATATTTGGCCGAGACGGCCCTCTCGCCCATCGCTTGTAAATCTGTCATAGAACTTCCTCATTTCTGCGCTGCTTTTTTCACACAATGCTCTTGCGCCGGGCAGCGCTCAGACGCAAATCGCTTTATAAGAAAAACCCGCCTCTAACAGCATATCACCTGACAGGGCCTTATATCCCGTTCTTCCATGGGGATTTCCTCCACCATCTGGCAGCGAAAGCCGATGGCTATGGTCCGAAGCTGTAAAGCCGGCTTATCTGCCAGATATTTGTCATAGAATCCCTTTCCATAGCCGAGCCTGCCCCGCATCCCGTCAAATGCCGCTCCGGGCATCAGCATCAGGGTTCTCTGGGCATTCTCATGAGAATATTCATATGCCTCTGTGCCCGGCAGGGGCTCCAAAATCCCTTTATATCCGGAAATAAGGTCACCCAGTGACCTTACCCTGTAAAAATTCATAATTTCTCCCTCTACCCTGGGCAGATAAAGTCTCTTTCCTGTTCTCAGAGCTTCTTTTAAAAGCTCGCTGGTATCTATCTCGCTTCCGAAGCCAGCAAAGCCCAGAATGCTTTCCGCGCCATAAAACCATTGATGGCCCAATATGCGCTCTGTCACCAGCACGCAGGCTCTTTCTCTCTCCTCTTTCTTAAGACGCGCTCTCTCAGCCAGCGCTCTTTTACGAATTTCTTTTTTTGTTTCCATATTTTTCCCCAAGATTTTCCAAGGTGCCGTCCGGCCTCTCGATGGTAATATTGTCAAGCTGGGCCCGCAGATTCCTTCGGATGCTTTCCACGTATTCTCTGCGGAGTCTTGCCTGCTCCTCCTTTTCAGCCTCGCTTAATCCCTGGTTTTGAGACTTGTGGTAGAGCTCGTTGATCCGTCTGATTCTCTCTTCCATGTTCATGACAGTGCTTCCCCTCTAAAACTTATGTAAATTTTCCACAAAAGCAGGCAGGTCAAACCCTTCCCTTTGATGGGCCACAAAAAGAGTGCCCTCCTTTTCTCCTGCTAAAATCCTGTGCAGCACGCCGATATCCCGGCTGTTGGCAATAATCATGTCTACATTAGAGCTTGTGGCGATTTTTGCAGCGATCAGCTTGGTGTTCATGCCTCCTGTACCCACGCTGCTTCCCGTGCTGGATTTTCCCATTTCCATCAGATCATCCGTCAGTTCATCCACCTGTTCAATAAAACGAGCCTCCGGGTTTTTCCTGGGATCATCTGTATACAGGCCGTCAATATCCGACAAAAGAATCAGAAGATCCGCCTGAATCAAGGCTGCCACAATGGCGGAAAGCGTATCGTTATCGCCGATTTCTATTTCGTAGGTTGCCACTGTATCATTCTCGTTCACTATGGGGATTACTCCCATGCGCAGAAGCTGGGAGAAGGTATTGTGGGCGTTATAGCGGTTCAAATTGTCCACGACCGTATTCTTTGTCATCAGTATCTGCGCCGCCACCTGATTGTACTCCGCAAACAGCTTCTGATAGGTCATCATCAGTCTCGCCTGTCCCACCGCGGAACAGGCCTGCTTTACCGCCATTGCCTCCGCCTGGGTGGGGGCCGTTATTTCCTTCAAATGCACTGCCTTTTTTCCCACGGCAATGGCCCCAGAGGTCACAAGCACAACCTCCTTTCCCTGGTTGCGGATATCGCACAGCTCCCTCACCAGCTTTTCCAGCCGAATATAATCCAAATCGCCGGTCTCCCTGTGCTGCAGGGAGGAGGAACCGATTTTTACCACAATACGCTTTTTATCCTTTATGTATTCCCTTAGGCTGCTCAAAGTTTTTCCTCGTTTTCTGCATGTAGCATTTTTTCTGACTGTTATTCTACTTTATTTTCCCTTCGCCGTCAATGTCTCCCCAATTCTCCTGCAATGGCCTCCGCAACCCGCAGTCCATCCATAGCCGCGGAGGTAATGCCTCCCGCATAGCCTGCTCCCTCCCCGCAGGGATAAAGCCCTCTGATGGCAGACTGCAGAGTCTCGTCCCTGTGGATACGCACTGGGGATGAGGTTCTGCTTTCCACACCAAGAAGCAGAGCCTCCGGCCCGTCGAAGCCCTTGATCTGCCTGCCGAAGGCCTTCATGCCGTCCACAAAGGCCTCATTGCATTCCCGGGGCAGAATCCGGCTCACATCCCCGTAGCAAAACTCCCCCTTACAGAGCGGCTCACATCCCGCCTCCGCTGCCAGGCCGGAAATCACTCCCTGAGCCAAAAGCTGCTCCTGATCCATTCCCGTCTCCACGCACCTTTGAAAAACATCATAGCGCTGCACAGGTATTTTCCCACTTCCCAGCAAAAAGGCTCTTTCCTCCAGCCTTCTCTGAAAGGCAATGCCTGCCAGGGGATGCTTTGAACCATAATCCTCACTTGTCACAGACACAATAATGGCGCTGTTTGCCGCCCGGCTGTCCCGTCCGCTGTAGCTCATGCCGTTGACAGCCAGCCTGCCCTCCTCGGAGGATGCGTTTACCACATAGCCTCCGGGGCACATACAGAACGAATAAACACCTCTCTTGTTTTCTGCCTGAGCAGTCAGCTTATAAGCTGCCGCT
>NZ_CEWDFQ010000240.1:0-4822 GCF_982438285.1 Acetatifactor sp.
TATCGATATAATCCTCATAATAATTTATATTATCCTCCACAAGACCCGGAGACAGCTTTCCACTCAAGGCAGCCCTGAGCCTGTTTAAAAATTCCTGTTTTGTCATACTTTCCTTCCTTTACGGCCGGAGATTATCCCATAAATAAAGAGACATATACTTTTTAACATTGTATCATGTCTCTTTTTGCAGGTAAATATAAGTAAAAGAAAGGTTTTCTAAAGTTTTTATAAAAAGAAACCGTTAGCCCTTCACACTTCCCAGAGCAACTCCCTGAACGATAAACTTTGACAGGAAAAGATACACCAAAATAACCGGAAAGATGGAAAATGCAATCATGATGTAAACCTGACCCATGTCAAATTTCAGCCAGTCCGCCGCACGCAGCTGAGCGATCAAAATAGGCAGCGTTTTCTTCTTATCGTCATGCAGAATCAGAGCGGGCGTAAAGTAATTGTTCCAGCTTGTGACAAAGGTAAAAATCGCCTGTACGGCAATGGCCGGCTTCATCAACGGCATCACGATGGTGTTGAAAGTCCGAAATTCGCCGGAACCGTCGATTCTGGCCGCCTCCACCAAAGACAGGGGCAGCGTGCTTTCCATGTACTGCTTCATGTAGAAAAAGGTTACAGGGGCAGCAATCGTAGGAACAATCAGAGGGATAAAGGAATCCTCCAGATTCATCCTTCCCACCAGCTGCAAAAATCCAAGGGCCGTCACCTGCGATGGAATCATCATGATCATCAGGATAAAGGTAAACATAAATTTTTTCAGTTTAAAATCATACACGTGAATTGCATAAGCCGTCATGGTGGAAAAATAAGTGCTCAGCACAGCGCTCAGGGCTGCTACAATGAAGCTGTTGAGCAGGCCGTTCCACACAGGAAGGGTTCCGGCCAGCAGATTTTTCCAGTTTTCCAAAAGATGTGTACTGGGAAAGGGCGTAAAACCTTTGGTCAGCTCTGAATGCGACCTTGTGGCATTGATAAAGAGCACATAAAACCAAAACAGGCACAGAAAGGATACCAGCAAAAGCACCACATAGGCAATGGCTCTTCTTGCCTTGATGCCCATGCCCTTTTTTATTTCATAGCTTTCCTTCTTTTTCATGCTCGCACCACCTATTTATCCCTTTCATTTGAAAATTTATAGACAATCAGACTCAAAATACCTGTAATGATAAACAGAATCACCGACAACGCACCGCCTATGCCGTAGTTTTTGCTGTACAGGTGCTTGTTCAAGTACATAATCAGTGTCATAGAGGATCTCATGGGATCTCCCGTTCCGTTTGTCAAAACCTGCGGTACGTCGAACATCTGCAATCCGCCGATCAACGAGGTTATAACCACATAGATGAGAATAGGCCGAAGAAGCGGCAGCGTTATCTTAAAGAACACCTGCGTGGAGGTTGCTCCGTCCACCTGAGCGGCCTCAAACAGTGAGGTGTCAATGCCCATCATGCCCGCCATCAGCAGGATGGTTGTGTTTCCAAACCACATGATAAAATTCATAAATGCCACCAATGCCCGAGTACTCCAGACATTGGATAAAAACCGGTATGGTGAATCCAAAATTCCCAGCTGCATTAAAATGGAATTGACCGGTCCTCCATCAGAAAACAGAGTGAAAAACAACATGGCAAATGCGGATGCCATAATCAGATTTGGCAGATAGATCACAGTTTTGAAAAATCTCTGCCCCTTCAGCCTGAGACTGGGGTTGGAAAACCATGCTCCCAAAAGAAGGGAAACCAAAATCTGGGGAATGAATCCCATAAGCCACATGATCAGCGTATTCTTTGCATAGACCCAGATATCCTGGTTGGCAAAAATGGTCTTATAGTTTTCAAGTCCCACAAAATTGGGACCCACCTGCGTCAGTCCCGAACGGTAATTTTCAAAAAAGCTGTTGTAAATGGTACTTACCAGCGGAACCAGCTGAAACACCAGATACACTGCCACAAAGGGAATCAAAAATATGTACCCCCATTTATTATAGCTTACCACCTTCCCCCGATGTCTGCCTTTCATAATACGTCCTCCGTTTTCTTTTTTGCGAGCTTCCTGTTATCATAAATCAAGTCATGCCTGCCCGACCAGCCAGACAGGCATGACTCCCCCAATGATTCAAATATTTACATTAATCTGTCAATTAATGCGTCAGCTCAGGATACTTTTCTTCAACTGCTTTGTAGAACAGATCCAGCGCTTCATCCAGCGTTGCGTTTCCGTCAAAGTAATTCTTCATAGCATTCTGGAATTCCTCGTTACAGCCCTGATCATATGCGGACAGGTTGCTCAGGTCAATCTTCTCTGCACCTGCGCAGTACATAGCCAAAGGATTCTGGCCTCCCAGCACCGCACTCTGATAAGAGGTATCTGCAGCCATGGCCTCCATTGCCGGCTTGTTGTTTACGAAATCATTGTCCGCCTCTGCGATCTCTGTCATGATTTCTTCGTTTGTGGTCAGCTGAAGCATAATGTCCTTCACCAGACTTGCATTATCCGTTCCAGTCGCTGCACAAATCCAGGTTCCGCCCCAGAAGAAGCCCTGAGGACCCTCGGTTGCAGCCCAGCCGCCAAGATTTGCAATACTTCCCTCGGTGTCTGCAGCCATACTGAAGTCAACAAACCACGCAGGTCCGAAGTAGCAGAATACCTTTCCTTCAGGATAAAAGCCCTTGCTCCAGTCATCGCTCCACAGCTCATAGGTATTGGTCTGTCCTGCGTCTACCATCTCCTTAGAATCTTCCACCCAGTTCATCAGATTGTCATCAATCACAATCTTGCCGTCCACAACCCACTTTGTGGATACATTGTTGGAGTACACACGATAAGTGTCGTTTACGGAAGAGGTCATGTAGTATCCCGCAGCCGCAAGCTCCGCAGCCGTTTCCTTAAAGGAATCCCAGTCCGCTACCTTTTCCTGAATCACAGCCGGATCATCTGTTCCAAAAACCTCCGTAGCCACATCGCGGCTGTAAACCATAACGCCGGGGCATCCCTGCCAGGAAAGGCCCTTCAATACACCGTTGGAATCTGTAACAATATCCTTGGTATACTGGTACTGATTCGCCAAATCTGCATCCGTGATTCCCAGATCAGCCACAGACATGGTATATTCTGTATCCACATACTTAAGTGCGTAATCCGCCTCGATCAAAAACATATCAATTTTGTCATCTGCCGCAGCATCCGCCTGCTTCAAAAGCGCAGCATCCAGGTTATTCTGGTACGCGTTGTCATCGCTTGGCGTGATATTCCACTTTACCGTCACATCCCCAATTGTACCGGTGGTTCCGTCAACCTCCGTATATCCCGGATAATGATCTGTAAGTCTGGTCTTGAATTCTTCGTTCCAGCAGTAGATGTTCAAAATTTTTCCTTCGTCAGCCGCCTCCCCAGAGCCAGTATCCGCCGCCTCCGAGGATGGTTCCGAAGAGCTGCTTTCCGAAACCGGAGTCTCCGAAGCGGTCTGACTTTCGCTGGCTGCAGGCTCGCTTCCGCATCCTGCCAGCATGGCAGTGATCATGGCTGTTGCAAGTAAAGCACTGAGTACTTTTTTCTTCATTCTTTTTTCCTCCCTTTTTTTGTGCTGTTTTTTGCTGTTGCATTTATTTTTACGCCGCCCGGGTATCCTGTTCCGTCCAGCATAAATGCCTTTTGTTTTTCCTCTGGCATGGAGGCCACGGATTTCCCCTCCTCCACCCATCCGGAAATGATAAGCTGTTCTATCAGAGTCGTCTTGGGCCTTTCAATCAGACTAATCAGCTCTCTGGCCGCCACGCATCCGATCTGCTCCGTATCCTGCCTTACCGTGGTAAGCTGAGGTTCCAGATTTCTGGCGGACTGTATGCCGTCGTAGCCTGCAACGGATATATCCTCCGGTATTCTTAAGCCCCTCTGCCTGATGGCACTGATTCCCCCAAAGGCCGCAAAATCGTCGGGATATAAAATGCAGGTGGGCGGTTCCGCCAGATCAAGCAGCTCATTGGTCACATCATATGTGGTTACGGTGTCCCTGTATGCCGCTTCTCTGATATATTCATCCGGAACCTTAAGTCCCAGACGTTCCGCAGTCCTGTAAAAGCTGGACAGCCTGCTGCTGGTGACTGCAGACTCTGCGCCGTGAATATAAGCAATCCTCCGGTGCCCCTTACTGTACACGTATTCGAGCAGATCCTTCATGCCATTTACGTTGTCCGACAAAACAGCAATTCTGTTGTTGAAAAGATAGTCAATGGTCACAACCGGAATGTCGCTCTGCACCAGCTCTATCACCTCAGGGTCGTTGAAGTCAATGCAGGCAAGCACCACGCCGTCAAATCCTCTGTACCGGCTGTGCTCCAGATAGGACATCCTTCCCTCTCTGTTTCGGCAGCTGTTGATAAAAGTGATATCATAGCCGCTTTTCTCGGCCGTCCGCTTAAAGCTGTCAAGCACGCTGGCAAAATAATCATGGGTAAGTCCGCTCCTGGCTTCATCTGCAAACAGAACCCCGATTGCATATGTTCTGTTTGTCTTTAAGGCCCTTGCCGAAAGATTGGGCAGATACCCCAATTCCTTGGCCGCCTTCCTGATACGCTCCTTTGTGTCCTCTCCAATGTCCTTGTGATTGTTCAACGCCTTGCTGACCGTTGCAACAGACACACCGCACCGGGCGGAAATATCTTTTAATGATGCCATAGCTCTTCTCCCCGTCTACTGACAGAAGGTTGCTGAAAAATCGTTTCCCAAAGGGCTTCCTTCTCTGACAGTTCCGATTTACACTTGACTTAATCGTTTTCGTATTTTCAATATACAACATATTTTACAATTTTGC
>NZ_CEWDFQ010000241.1:0-4812 GCF_982438285.1 Acetatifactor sp.
GCACCATACCGATGGTAAACAGAATAATAGTAAAAGGTAAGGTTTTTGCCCCTCCAAATTTTTCTGTTACCTTTCCGATCAAGGGTCTGCTTACCAGCAAAATTATTGCATAAACCGTAAAATAAATATCAATCCCCTCTACCCCCATATCCTCCGCATACAGCACTAAAAAGGCGCTTATGGTAACATACGCTGCAGCCAGGCACATCATGATCATGGCAGGCGGAAGGGCTTCTACCGCCACACAGTTTTTAAAGGATATTTTGAATTCTCTTCTCTCTCCTTTTTGTGGCACCTTCAAGAGAAAAATCAGTCCTACGCATACCAGCAGCATGGCAAGCCCCGACAAAAAGGTGACCTGATATCCCCATGCGTCCGCCATCCTCAGGCCCAGTCCCGGTCCTACTGCCGTGGCCAGCGCCTGAACCATAGAAAAATAAGCCACTCCCGAGGTTATTTTTTCCTCCGGAAGAATATCCGACACCATGGCAAGACAGGTAATCACGGTAATTCCCGAGGCAAAACCGTGAAAAAGCCTGAACACGATCAGCATGCCTACCGACCCGGAAAAGGCGTAGCCGCAGAAGGTCACTGCCAGCACCCCGCAGCCCCCTAAGAGAAGCTTCTTTTTTTCAAAGGCATCCGCCGCAGGACCCGAAAAGGGCTTCGTCACCAGGGATGTGGCAGAAAAAATACTGGTCACCACTCCCACGATGGTAGCGGAGGCTCCCAGAAAATCTGCATATTTGGGCAGCATGGTATTGGCCATAAACTGCCCCATATTCAAAACAAAATTGATAAAACAAATAATGATAAAATTTTTACTCAGAAAAACATTTTTTCCCTTCATGCCATTTCCTTCCCTTGCGCCGGTTCCAGAATCCCTTCCGGATGAAAGCGTATCCAGCTCTTACCATCCAGCGACGCCACTGTCACCGGCGGATAATCCTTCCCCATGGGATTTTGAATTTCCATCAGATTCGCCGTCCCCTGAATCAGATCTTCACAGCACTTTATGGCGTTTGGAAGCACATAATCCGCAAGAGGCGCCCCGATCCCCCGAAAATCATGATGAGAATTAAAAATCATATCGTATTGATCCCGCATATTCCAGATTCTCTTTAAAGCGGCACAGGCCCGCTCTATGCTGACAAAGCCCTTTTCCCCGGGAGCCGTCAGAAAGCCCAGATTATTATTGCAGGCGTCTCCCGCAAAGAGAATCCTGGTCTGATCGTCGATAAACACCATCTCCCCCGGCGTATGCCCGGGACATTCCCAGGCTGTCACCCGCCGTCCCCCCAGGTCAAACACCTGGCCGTCCAAAAGCTTCTTTCTCTCCGGCAGCTTCGGCCATTCCCTGATGTCCTCTTTTGGCTGATAGTTATAGTTTTTATGCTCTCTTGTCCGGATTTTTTGTGCATAATCCAGCCGTCTGTCCAGCGTTTCCGGGAAAGCATACACATCCCAGTCCTTTTCGTTCAAATAAAAGCTGTCAAACCAGCCCGCCCCGCCGGTATGGTCGCCGTGCCCATGGGTCATCACCACGTCTATGGGCTTGTCCGTCAAAGACTCCGCCAGCCCTTTCAGATCGCCGATTCCGATACCCGTATCCAAAAGAAGGGCCCGTTCTGTTCCCTCCAGAAGAAAAATGGATGCGCAGTCAAATTCATCTATTTCATAGGTATGAGGCGCAAACTCATACCAGGGCATTTTCCTCGTTGCCATGCTTCTCCTCCTATCCGCCGTTTAAGGCTTTGTCAAACATATCAAGCATTCCCTCCACGATCGGTTTGTCATTGTTTCCCGGATGTACCTTGGAATAGCTTTGAAAAACCTTGTGATCCTTGGAACCGTCGTTTAAAATGTACCCGGCTCCGAAGCCGTCCGTATGGGTCACTATCACTGTCTGTCTGAAGGGAGAATTTTCCTTACACAAAACTCCCAGCTCATTGTACAGCTCAGCTCCCATGCCCACCCAGGCCACATCACCTAAAACAGCAAGCTGCATGTGAAGGGGCACCCTGCCTCCGGGAATCATCTCCACAAGCTTTTTTTCCGGTTTTTTCCCATCTGCAAAAAGCTCCGGGTGATATTTGCGCACAAAGTTGTCCACCAACAGACGGTTCATCTGCATATCCGCTCCCTCCGGCGCATGCTGGCCCAAAAGCTCCACCGTATGCAGGGCTGTGGTAATTTTCATGGCTCTGCGCCTGCAGGTAATTTTCTGTAAGGTATGTATGATATCCAGGCCATGGGTCTGGCCGTGATTCCGTTGGATGAGATACTGTGTCCCCGGTGGTGTGGGAACACTTTCCGAATAGCCGTCCTGTTCATACACCCGGGGAAAGCCTTCACTGGAAAACAGAGGATTCTGATTACCCGCGGCTCCTGAGGTCCAAAGAACAACCGCATCTTTTCCAAAGCGCTCTTCCGCAAAGCCGCAGGCGATTCCCGGAAAGCAGGCGCTGATTTTTCCCTTTCCGTCTGTGTCCAGCGTACAAAACGCAGTGGTGGCATGGCAGGCATAGTTTGCCAGCGCCGCAATCAGATTGCCTTCCTCATCTTCAAATTTCATGACGGCCAGTGTTTTATCGGAAAATCCTTCATAATTCTGCCCCTGCATCCAATAGCCGTCCTCAAAGAGCACATCTCTGTTTGTATTGATATAGCTCTTTCCCTCCCCAAAGCCGTAGCGGGCAGGACGAAGAGAGGCAAAGGCCTGGTCAATGGCTTTATATATTCCCCGGATTACCAGCTTTCTGTACTGCAGCTGCTTTTGAAGCTTTGCCGCTCCATCGCTTCCAGGCAGCACCTGGGTGCCCCAAAAGGGGGAGGAATGGTTATGGGTGCAGACTGCACAGAGACATTCCCTGGGTAATTTATATTTCTGGCAGATTTCCTGTTTCAGCTCCTCCTCCGGAGCGCTGCCGGGATCCACCGCCAGAAACAGATATTTTACGGAACCATTGTCCAAAAGCACCGCTCTCACATAGAGATCGGACAAGATATCTTCAAACAGGTAATTTTCATACCCCGGAAAGGGCATCATTTCCCTGGCCGGATTGACACAGGCCTTTCCTGCTCCCACTTTTAATTCATACATGATTCCTCTCCTTCCTCTGATTCACTCTCCGATTTCCCTGACACGGCAGCAGGACACAAAATGTCCAGGGGAAATCTCTTCCAGCTTCTGAGGCTGATAGCATTTCTCCGTAGCATATTTACAGCGGGCCGCAAAGCGGCAGCCCGGTTTGGGATTTACCGGCGAGGTGAGCTCTCCGTGCATCACCTGACGCTGCATCTTGTGATCCACATCCGTGGAGGGAATGGCCGACAGCAGCGCCTGCGTATAGGGATGAAGAGGCGCACGGAATAATTCCTTTGCCTCACAGGTTTCCACCAGCTGTCCCAGATACATGACACAGATGTTATCTGCAATGTGCCGCACAACCGAAAGATCGTGGGTCACAAACATATAGGTAAGCTGCTGCTGATCCTGCAGATCCATCAATAGATTCAGCACCTGTGCCTGAATGGAAACATCCAGGGCGGAAACCGGTTCGTCGCAGACGATAAAGCTGGGGGACAATGCCAGGGCACGTCCGATTCCAACACGCTGCCTTCTTCCTCCGTCCAGCTCATGAGGGTAGGAATCCCTGAGCCTGTTTTCTATTCCCACCAGATCCATAATCCGCTCTGCTTCCTGCCTGATTTGTTCCTTTGTATATCTTTTTGAGAGCTTTAAGGGCTCTCTGATGGTCTCCGCAATGGTATAACGGGGGTTTAGGGAGGAATAGGGATCCTGAAAAATAATCTGTGCCTTCTCTCTGAATTTATGCAGCTCATGCTTGTTCAGCCTGGTTACATCCAGTCCTTCGAAAAAGATTTTTCCCGCCGTGCTCTCTAGCAGATGGATCATCGTACGTCCCAGGGTTGACTTTCCGCAGCCTGATTCTCCTACCACTCCCATTGTCTTTCCCTTTTCAATGCCAAAGGTCACATCATCCACCGCATGCAAAGGCCCTTTGGGCGTATCAAAATATTTTTTCAGATTCTGTACCTCAATCAATACGGACATGCTGATTCTCCTTTCTGTAGTGGGAGTCGATTTCATGGCATTTGCAGAAATGTCCGGGCTCCACCTCAATCTCGGGAACCGCCCCCTCCATGCAGCGCTTTGTAGCATGCTTACAGCGCGGGGCAAAAGGGCAGCCCGGGGGAAGATTAGTGGGATCAGGGGGAAGTCCTTCGATGGGACTTAGTCTTTCCGAATCGATATTCATATTAGGCAGGGCGCCAAACAGGCCCTTTGTGTACGGGTGAACTGGATTTTTGAAAATTTCCCGTGTGGTTCCCGTTTCTATGATCTGTCCCGCATACACCACCGCCACGTTATCACAGGTTTCATTTACCACTCCAAGATCATGGGTAATCAAAATCATGGAGGTATTGTATTCTTCCTTCAGCTTATTGATCAGCTCCAGCACCTGAGCCTGAATGGTCACGTCAAGGGCAGTGGTGGGCTCATCCGCCAAAAGCAGCTTGGGGCTGCAGGCCAGGGCGATAGCGATCACGACTCTCTGCTTCATTCCTCCGGAAAACTGATGGGGAAATTCATTGTATCTCTCCGCCGGGATGCCCACCATCTCCAGCATTTTTATGGCTTCCTTCTCCGCTTCCTTTTTGCTCACCTTTCTGTGGGTGTAAATTACCTCTGCAATCTGTTTCCCAACGCGCATGGTTGGATTTAACGCGGTCATGGGATCCTGAAAGATCATGGAAACCTTGCTTCCCCTCACCTTCAGCATATCC
>NZ_CEWDFQ010000242.1:0-4790 GCF_982438285.1 Acetatifactor sp.
GTTTGCAGAGGATGGGGATGCACAGGTGGTGCGTCTTGGGACGGATTATCTGCGGCTGATTGCCTTTATGTACCTGCTGCCGGGCATTACCAACGGCATACAGGGATTTTTCAGGGGCATAGGAGATATGAAGGTGACGCTTTATAGTACGTTTATGAATATGCTGGGAAGAGTGGGGGCAGTGGTTCTTATGATCCGTGTGTTTCACCTGGGCTTTGTCAGCCTGGCCTGGGCAAATATGGCGGGCTGGATTCTGATGCTTTTGTTTGAGGTGCCGCTCTTGATCCGCAGCCTCAGGGGGCTGCGGCAGGAAACAGAAAGGCGCTGAAGGGCGGCCAAAGAAACACAGCGGCTTGTCTCAGGTATTTTCGTTTTCCAGCATCCTGTAGCCGATGCCGATCTCTGTAAAGACATACTGGGGCTGCGCCGGATTTTTTTCTATTTTCCGGCGGATATTGGCCATGTTTACCCGGAGAATCTGGTTATTGCTGTCCATGTAGGGACCCCATATGGCGTTCATGAGGTAGCTGTAGGTGAGCACCCGTCCTGAATTTTCCGCAAGCAGAGTCAGCAGCTGATATTCAATCTGTGTCAGATGAACCTCCTTTCCCTCAAGGCGGATCAGACGTTTTTCAAAATTGATTTCCAAATCCAGGGCCCGGTAAACCCTGTCGGGGGATGCGGGATGGCGGTGACGCATGGAGGTACGGATGCGGGCCATAAGCTCTGCTGTGCCAAAGGGCTTTGTGAGATAATCGTCCGCCCCCAGGTCCAGAGCACTTACCTTGTCCTGCTCCTTGGTTCTGGCGGAGAGGATGATAATGGGTATGCTGCTGTTCCAGGAGCGTATCTGCTTCAGAATCTCGCAGCCGTCTATGTCCGGCAGCCCCAGATCTAAAAGGATCACATCGGGACAGAGGGAAGCAGCCAGGCTCAAGCCCTCTTTCCCGTTTAAAGCACTGGTAACGCGGTAGCCGTTTCTCTCCAGGGAGGTGGTGATGAAACCGCTGATGCTTTTGTCGTCTTCAATGAGCAGAATGTTTATTTTGGTGTTCATGGTTATCCTACACGCCCCTTGGGCGGCCTTTCAATGTTTTTTAGGAAGGGTGAAAATAAATTCCGCACCCCGGGAATGGTTTCTGGCGGTGAGGGTTCCGTGGTGGGCGGTAATGATGGTTTTGCAGATGGACAGTCCGATTCCCATACCCTTGTGGGCGTCGGAGGTATGGGAAGGGGTATGCGGGGTGCCGTCAAAGAGATGGTCCAGCATATCTTCAGGAATGCCAACACCGTAGTCCCGTATGGTAAAGGATACGCTGTGGGGATGCTCCTCCACCAAAAGCTCAATGGGCGCCAGGCTGTCGGAGTGGACAATGGCGTTTTCCAAAAGATTGATGGTGACCTGTTCGATCAAAATGGCGTCCATGGGAAGCAGAATGAAGGCATCCGGCACGCGCACCTTGATCTGTGCATTGGGATAACGCTTGTGAAGCTTCTGTAAGGCTTCGGACAAAACCTCCTCCACAGGCTCGCTGCTGGTATTTATAGTCAGGCTGTCTCCCCGGATACGGGTGACGGTGAGAAGATTTTCCACCATATTTAACAGCCAGTTGGAATCGTTGTAAATGTTTGTGACAATCTCCTTTTTTTCCTCTTCTGAGAGCCTTGCCTGATTTTCCAGAAAAACGGAGCTGTTTCCGATCATGCCGGTTAAGGGGGTGCGCAGATCGTGGGATATGGCCCGCAGAAGATTGGCCCGCATTTTTTCCATTTCGGCCTCGGCCAGCTGCTTTTCCCGCTCGGCGATCACATCCGCCTGGATGGCAAGATGTGAGGTCATGGTGCTGGTAAACAAGGTGACAGCCAGCATGCCGATAAAGGTGATGGGGTAGCCCGTCAGGGTAAAATTCAGCTTAAAGTAGGGGTATGTGAACATGTAATTGATGCAGATTACAGCCACCACCGAGCAGACAATGCCGTAAAGATACCCCACGCAGTAACGCGATACCAGCATGAGAGCCAGAATAAAGACAAGCACAATATTTCCGCTGTTGTCGGGAACCAGGTGAAAATACAGTGCGGACACTCCGGTTGCAGCTCCCATGCAGAACAGGGAAAAGCCGATGCTGAAAAGATGCTGCTTCCATAGGGGAAGCTTGCGCAGTTTCTTGTTCATAAAATTCTCCATTCCGAAGCATTTATTATCCACAGTATAACTGTTTTGTGGAAAGGAAGCAACCTGGGGGCGCAAAAAAGCTGTTAAAAACCGGGGAAGGATATATCCGGCAGGCCTGATTGTGCTTGCACTGTCCCGGAAAGTCGGATATGATAAGGATAAAAAGCAAAAAAGGAATGCGTAAGATGGTGGAAACTCAAAAAATAGATGACAGACAATGCTTTTTAGATATTTTGCGGGTGGCGGCTACCTGTGCAGTGGTGCTTCTGCACACGGTGACGGGGATTATGGACGCTGTGGACATGACGCCCTATCCCCTGGAAAAAAAGGTGTTTTTGATTGCCTTGGATTGGATTACCTGGTGTGTGCCCGTGTTTTTGCTGATCTCAGGCTATCTCTTTCTGCATCCGGGGCGCAGGATTACTTTTTTGCAGATGCTTACGAAATACTGTAAAAGAATCCTTCTGGCCTTGTTTTTATTCGGAATTCCCTATGCCTGTCTGGAGCAGATCATGGCCGAGGGGACTTTTCGGCCGGCCATGGCAGGAGAGGCAGTGCTTTTGGTGCTCCAGGGAAGGTCCTGGTCCCACATGTGGTATTTGTATTTGATCTTGTTCCTGTATCTGATTACACCGGCATTAAAGCTTCTGCTGAAAAAAATACCAGATTCGGCTTTGTACGTTATTTTGGGAGTGCTGCTTGCAGGCAGCAGTATTCTTCCTTATGTGAAAAAGCTTTTCTCACTGGATGAGCTTTTTACGCTTCCGGACGGCGGCATTTATCTTTTTTATTACTTGTGCGGGTATTTGTTTGCAAAATATCCGGGGAAAGAAAGCAAGAGAGAAGGGCTCGGAAAAGGAGCATCCCGGAAAACGAGAGAGATTGTCTTTTGGGGCGAGGTCTTTGCCTGTGTGCTTTTGGCGGCGGGAATGGCGGCCAGCAGGATCGTCTGGGATGACACGGTACAGATGGCCTATAATTATCCCTTTACCGTACTGTTGTCTCTGCTGCTTATGTGGATATTCCGGGAGAGAGAAGGAAAAGAGAAAGAAAAACACAGGGCTTACTGGCAAAGCGCCGGCGCCCTGTGCTTTGGAGTATATTTGATCCATCCGGTGTTTGTGAATCTATATTATAAATTTCTTGAACTGACTCCGCTTAATTTCCCCAAAGAAGCCTTGGTCTTTGGCTGGATTCCCCGCATTTTCCTGTCGCTGCCGCTTTTCTTTCTGGCAGTCTTGGTTCCGGCGTTTCTGGGAGCCTATGTGCTTCGGAAAATCCCGGTTCTGCGAAGGTACGTGCTTTAAAATTTGTGATTTGAGGAAAACAAGTCCTTTTTTGGAGATTACTTTTCCCACCGCCCGGATGCGCCGCAGGGGAGGATCAGGCCGCTTTCCGTTACCGGCAGTCCGATCTCCTGTGCCTGGGTGCGGCCGCCCCGCTGCTTTTCCAGGACGGCGCCTATCATATAAGAGAGCACAGCGGGCTGAAGTCCTGTGGTGTAGGAGTTGATCAATAGAAAAAGGGCGTCCTCGGAAAGCAGCTTTGCGGTCAGGTTTAAGAAAGGCCAGATGCTGTCCTCGATTTTCCAGATTTCTCCCTTGGGTCCCCTTCCGTAAGAGGGAGGGTCCATGATAATTCCGTCATACTTGCTGCCTCTTCTGATTTCCCGTTCTACAAATTTTGTGCAGTCGTCCACCAGCCAGCGGATGGGAGCTTCTCCCAGTCCGGAGGAGAGGGCGTTTTCCTTGGCCCAGGACACCATGCCCTTGGATGCGTCCACATGGGTGACGGCTGCTCCTGCGGCAGCGGCAGCCAGGGTGGCGCCGCCGGTGTAGGCGAAAAGGTTTAATACCTTCACAGGCCTGTCCTTAGGACGGTTCTCCTGCTTGATCAGTCTGCTGAACCATTCCCAGTTTGCAGCCTGTTCGGGAAAAAGCCCGGTGTGCTTGAAGCTGAAGGGCTTTAACCGAAAGGTTAACGGCCGGTTTGGCAGCTCCTTCAGCGTATAGCGAATGCTCCATTCGTCAGGCAGATGGAAAAATTCCCACTGCCCGCCTCCCTTGCTGCTTCTGTGATAATGGCCGTTTTTTTGCTTCCAGCCCGCATGGAGGCGCGGGGTGCTCCAAATTACCTGGGGGTCTGGCCGCACCAAAATATAATCTCCCCAGCGCTCCAGCTTTTCTCCCGCCGAGGTGTCTAAAACTTCGTAATCCTTCCAACGATCTGCAATCCACATAGTCACTTTTCCTTATTTATGTAGAGTAGGTTTCTTATGATATCCGAAAGCCCTTTTTTACTATACAATAAGATGGACAGGGTGGCAACTGAAACCGAAAGAAAAGCAGCCGGGGACAATAAATTTTTATTCAACACAAATGTGGAAGGGAGAAGGAATGACAGGGAAAAAATTTGGAATTTGTTTGTGGCGGCGTGTCTGCTGGTTGTGTTCTATATCAATGATGTGGATGTATTTGCCCAGGAAATAAACGGCGATCTTACTTATGAGGAGGGAGTTGTTGATTTAATTCCAGAAAATACACAGCAAAGGATACCAGAGAAATTACATAACTTCAGGAGGCTTAGAGCATACCCTTCCGGTATGCAGCTAAAC
>NZ_CEWDFQ010000243.1:0-4771 GCF_982438285.1 Acetatifactor sp.
GGAGGTAAAGGACAGGTACCAGTTCAGCGCCTATGTGCTCCAAACCAATTATTACAGTGATATTTTAAAGGCCCAGGACGCCTCATAGAAGAAAGCTATAATATCTCGAAAGGAATTTCTCTGGAGGCAAGGTAGGCGCAGAGAGCCTTATCCCAGATCAGATCGGCTTCCTTGGAAAGCACGAAGGTGTGCTGGGCTGTGGCCGTGGTCAGAATGGCTTTGCTGCCATCATACCGGATGCTTAAGACAAGAGACTTTATGGCTGAAAAATCCGCGTCGGCATGGTCCTTCAAAAGCGCTGCGGCCTTCTGCGGCTTTAATTGCAGAACAAATTTAAAAAACAGGGGAGTGTGTTTTCCTTTGATCAGGTGAAAGCACAGTCCCCTGATTTCGCTCCAGGGCTGAAACTCATAGGGGCAGCTGCCGTTTTCCAATTCCTCCTTGGAAAAAAAGTCCCGGTTTATACGGCCGTCTATGGTGTAAGTATTTGCAGTGGTGATAACGGCCTCCTGAAGCAAAAATAAATCAAAGGCATCCGTTGCCAAAAGCTGGTTCATAAAAAGCTTCATGGAAGAAATCTGTAATGCAAGCATGGGTTATCTCCTTTATGGATTTGGTGTAATTCTGCCGAGTGGTATTGTATCATATTTTTTTTTATGTGAAAATAGGCGTTTTTGCCTTTACGTTTTAAGGTTCTTGTGTTATCATAAGTGGTAATGAAAACCATGTAAAATGGTCAAAAAAATAAAATGGTAAAACAGGAGACCGTATCATGAGTTATAAGATTATCGTAGACAGCTGCTGTGAGCTTCCAAAAGAATTGTGGGGGGATAAAAGACTGGAGGTAATTCCTCTGGGGCTTGAGGTTGGGGATTATCACATTTTAGATGATGAGAGCTTTGACCAGGCGGAATTTTTAAAAAAGGTGGCAGAGTATCCCAAATGCCCTAAGTCATCCTGTCCTTCCCCTGAGCGTTTTAGAGAGGCCTATCATGTGGAAGCGGATCATATTTATGCGGTGACGCTGTCCTCTCATTTAAGCGGCAGCTATAACAGCGCTGTGCTGGGAAAGAATCTTTACCACGAGAAGTATGGGGATAAGCAGATTCATGTGATTGATTCCGAGAGCGCAAGCTGTGGGGAAACCCAGATAGCCTTAAAACTTATGGAGCTGGAAGAAAAGGGTCTTCCCTTTGAAGAGATTGTAAGACAGATAGAGGTATTTCGCAGTAATGTGCACACCTATTTTGTACTGGATAATCTGGAGACGCTGCGCAAAAACGGGAGGCTTTCCAGCGTAAAGGCCCTTGTGGCCTCCACCTTAAGCATAAAGCCTGTGATGGCGGGAGACAAGGGTGTAATTGTACAGAGAGGACAGAGCATCGGCATCAAGAAAGCCCTCGGGAAGATGGCGGACATGGTGGTGAGCGAGGCTCCGGATGCAAAGAACAGGATTCTGATGATTTCCCATTGTAACGCCCTGAAACGTGCGGAGTTTGTACGGGATATGATTATGGAAAAGGCTGCCTTTCAGAGAACGGTGATCATGGACACCAGAGGGGTCAGCAGCATGTACGCCAATGACGGCGGCGTGATCGTAACCGTCTGAGGAAGAGGATTTTCAGAAAAGTATATAACGGTAGGGCATATAACAGCAAAGGAGGATAGGGAGCATTGTACTGAGCTCCATATCCTCCTTTTTTGCCCCAAGACAGGGCGGTGAAATTCTTTGACGTCAGATCACCCTGACCAGATTCAGCTCCTTGTCAGCCAGCACAATGTCCGCCCTTGCGCCAGGGGTCAGAGAACCGATGGAGTCTTGTGCGCCAATGCTTTTTGCAGGATTGCGGGTAGCGGCTTTTACGGCGGAAAATAAGGGAACGCCGAAGCTTACCGCATTGCGCATACAGTCATAAAGATTGGTTGCCGATCCGGCGATGGTACCGTCGGCCAAAGCTGCCCGCCGGCCCTTTTTGATTACGGGCTGCCCGCCCAGCTCATATTCGCCGTCCGCCATTCCCGTGGCGCGCATGGCGTCGCTGATGAGAATGACTCTGTCGTCTCCGAACAGGCGGAAAACGCTGCGGATTACGCTGGGATGGAGATGAATGCCGTCACAGATAATTTCCACCATCACATTCTCGTTGTCTGCAGCGGCACCTATGATGCCCGGCTCTCTGTGAAGGAAGGGCGGCATAGCGTTAAAAAGATGGGTGGCGTGGCAGGCTCCCTTTTGAAAAGCCTCTGCAGCAATGTCATAGGAGGCTGTGGAGTGCCCCAGGGATATGGCTGCCTGATCCTTCAGCTCTGTGATAAATTTATCCGCTCCGGGAAGCTCGGGGGCAATGGTTACCAGCCTGATTCTGCCATCTGCGGCCTCATTCAGGCGGCGGAACATGGCAACGTCCGGATTCCGCAGATAAGATTCCTTCTGAGCGCCCTTTTTGGCAGAGGACAAAAAAGGGCCTTCCATATGAATACCGGCAATATGGGCATGCTGTCCGTCCTCCTTCGCCTCTGAAATGCTTTTGAAGATTTCGGAAAGCCGTTCCTCGGGCAGTGTCATAGAGGTGGGACAAAAAGAGGTGACGCCGCTTGCATGCAGGTAAGCGGCAATCTGGGAAAGGCTCTCCCCATTTCCGTCACAGAAATCACACCCCACGGCTCCGTGAATGTGAACATCCAAAAGGCCCGGCAGCACATAGAGTCCTTCCGCGTCGATCACTGCTTCGTCCGAACCCTCCGGCTCAGAAACAATCTGGTGTGCGCTGTTTATGTAAACATCTCGTCTGGAGAAATCCTTCTCTCCAAAAACCAAACCATTTTTTAGAATCAAGTCAAATCCCTCCTTTTAGAGCAGTCCTTTTTCTTTGATCAGTGAAAGTGCATCCGTATCAGCCGCCACAAACACATTGGGGTGAAGCTGTAAGATGGAGGCGGGAACGGCCGGTGTGATGGGGCCGAACAAAGCGTTGTACAGTGCCTGGGCCTTTGCGGCGCCGGAGGCGATTAAAAGGATGCACTTGGCCTCCATGATATTTTGAATTCCCATGGAATAAGCATACCTGGGAACCTCATCCATGGAGGAAAAGAAACGGGAATTGGCCTGAATGGTATTCTCCGTCAGGCGCACACAGTGGGTCCCCTTTTCAAAGGCTTCTCCCGGCTCGTTGAAGCCGATGTGGGCGTTGTTGCCAATGCCAAGAAGCTGTATGTCGATGCCGCCCAGCTCTTTGATGACATTGTCGTAGCGGCTGCATTCCAAGGCCTCATCCGTTTCCAGACCGTTGGGAATATTGGTGTTTTCAGGCTTTACATTGATGTGGCCAAGCAGATTTTCCTGCATGAAATAATAATAGCTCTGGGGATTGGAGGGAGAAAGCCCCTTATATTCATCCAGATTTACAGTGTGTACCTCTGAAAAGTCCAGATCCCCCTTCTGGTACCATTCAATCAGCTGCCTGTAGGTTCCCAGAGGTGAAGAGCCGGTAGCCAGTCCCAGAACAGCATCCGGCTTCATGATCACCTGAGCCGAAATGATATTGGCGGCTTTCCGGCTCATTTCATTGTAGTCCTTTGCCTGATAAATTCTCATTGTGCATCCTCCTGTGCATGATGTTCTATCTGTCTTGATTTTACAGCAAAGGAAGTAAAAATACCATAAGAAGGCTGTAAACAGGAAGAAGAATCAAAAAAACAGGATTTTGAAGTGGGAAAAATAAAACAATTGAAACTACTTTCAGAGAAGGAATTGTTTTTGAAATGTTTTGCATTTTAGCAGGCGGGGAGATAGAATGGAAGCAGAGGATGAGAAAAAAAGGAGACGGTGTGAAAAAGGAGGAAGGGGCATGGAAGAGTATACGGCAAGTCTTGTACCCAGGATAGAGGCAGATTATGAAAAGCTAACCGGTGTGGAACGGCTGATTGCAGACTTTTTTATCAAAAACAAGGAGAAAATGGATTTTTCTTCCCGCGCAATGGCACAGAAGCTGCATGTATCCGAGGCGTCCCTCTCCCGCTTTGCCAAGAAGCTGGGGTTTCGGGGGTATCGGGAATTTATCTACAGCTATCAGCCTGCAGTGGCCCAGGATACAAAAGCAGAGCCAGAGACGGTGGCTGTGTTAAACGCCTATCGGGAAATCCTGCACAAAAGCTACAGCCTGATACGGGAGGATCAGATTAAGCGTGTGGCTTCTTTGATAGCGGAAAAAAAGAGAATATTTCTGTATGGGTTTGGCAGCTCTGGTTTGGCGGCCCAGGAATTTAAGCTGCGGCTGATGCGCGTTGGGATGGATGTGGAGGCTGTGACGGAATCCCATCAGCTTATGATAAATGGGGCCAGAGTTTCCGAGGATTGTCTTATTATAGGCATCAGCTTAAGCGGCGCCACAAAAGAGGTGGTACAGGCTATGGAGCATGCCGCCGCAAAGGGCGCAAAAACAGTCTTTATCACCTCTTCCGGCGCAGCGGGACAAGGGCTTTTTGACGAAACGGTTTTGGTAGCTGTAAAAAAGAATCTTCAATATGGAAATGTGATTTCCCCTCAATTTCCCACGCTGGTAATTCTGGACCTGATCTATGCCTCTCTTTTAAAGGAAAAAGCAAGAGGACCGGAGGAGCAGTATGATATTGCCCTGTGGGAGCGGATCAAAGGGTATCCCCGCAAGGGGGATATTCCGTAAGGATTTTTTTACCTGCCGTGATACTGGGCAAAGGCGCTTTTGGCATATTCCATACAGTCTCTGTGAATGCGGAACACCTTGCCGTCTAT
>NZ_CEWDFQ010000244.1:0-4756 GCF_982438285.1 Acetatifactor sp.
ACGGTATCTCATATCTTGTGTTATACTAGCCATGCGGAAATACATCCTTTCTTGTTTTGTTTTTGTTTGGTCGCTAAAACTATAACACAGAAAATGTATTTCCGCCTTTTTTATTATTCAGTTGTAACACATGTATTGTAAACCTACAACGACAGGGAATAGCCTGTAAGCAGCCAGCTTGACAGAGCTTCCTTCTTTCGATATACTACTAGGTAATTCAACTTGATATCGAATTAGCACGTTAATTTATTAAAGCGAGGTTATATGAATCAACAACTATTACATACGCCGGAGGGGGTACGTGACATTTACGGCAGAGAAGCTGCCGGGAAGCTGTCTTTGGAAACCGGACTTCGGGACAAAATAAGAAGCTATGGATATGAGGATATCCAGACGCCCACCTTTGAATTTTTTGATGTATTTTCCAGAGAGGTAGGCACCACTCCAAGCAGAGAGCTTTATAAATTTTTTGACAAAGAGGGCAACACCCTGGTGCTGCGCCCTGATTTTACTCCTTCTATCGCCCGGTGTGCGGCAAAGTACTTTATGGAGGAAAAGATTCCCATCCGTCTAAGCTACATAGGCAATACCTTCACAAACACCTCAAACCTCCAGGGAAAGGCGAAGGAGGTCACACAGCTTGGAGCGGAATTAATCAACGATGCTTCGGTGGAGGCCGATGCAGAGATGATCAGTCTTGTAATAGAAGCTTTAAAGGGTACGGGGCTGAAAAAATTTCAGGTCAGTATCGGACAGGTGGAATATTTTAAAGGAATCTGCGAGGAGGCTGGACTGGATGAAGAGACGGAGCTGGATTTGAGGGCCTGCGTTTCCGCTAAAAATTATTTTGCGGCCCAGGAGCTTTTGCAGGAGAGGAGAGTAAAGGAGCCCTACCGCAGCATGCTTCTGAAAATTGCAGATATGTTCGGCGATATGTGTTCCCTTTCTGAAGCTAAAAAACTGGTTCACAATAAACGTTCCTTAGACGCAATAGAACGTCTTGAGAAATTATATGAGGTTCTTAAGCTTTATGAAGTGGAGGATTACATTTCCTTTGACCTTGGAATGCTGAATAAATATCATTATTACACTGGTGTCATTTTCAGAGCCTATACCTACGGAGTAGGCGACGCAGTTGTCAAGGGAGGCAGATACGACGCTTTGCTCAGTCATTTTGGAAAGGAAGCCCCCGCCATCGGCTTTGTCATTGTGATAGATGATATTTTGGAGGCTCTCTCCAGACAAAAGGTCGATATTTTGCTGCCGCCGCCAAAGCAGGTGATCGCCTACACGGAGGAAAATTTCGCTGAAAAACTAAAAGAGGCCAGAGAACTGAGAAAACAGGGGCAGGCTGCAGAGCTGGTTCCGGAGAGGGAGTATAGTCATGAGTGAGGATAGATATTTGACCTTTGCCCTGTGCAAGGGCCGTCTGGCGGACAAGACCCTGGAGCTGTTTTCCCAGATCGGTCTGGAATGCCGGGAAATGAACGACAAAAGCTCCAGAAAGCTTATTTTTGTGAATGAGGAACAAAAGCTGCGTTTTTTCCTCTCCAAGGGGCCGGATGTGCCCACCTATGTGGAGTACGGAGCCGCCGACATCGGCATTGTGGGACGTGATACCATTTTAGAGGAAAACCGCAATGTTTATGAGGTATTGGACCTTGGCTTTGGAAAATGCCGGATGTGCGTGTGCGGTCCGGAAGCTGCCTTAGAGCTTTTAAAGCACCGTAAACGCATACGGGTTGCCAGCAAGTACCCCAATATTGCCAGAGAATATTTTCACAACAAAAAGCATCAGACGGTAGATATTATCAAGCTAAACGGCTCTGTGGAGCTTGGTCCTCTGGTGGAGCTTTCGGATGTGATTGTGGATATTGTGGAGACCGGCTCCACCCTTCGGGAAAACGGTCTTATGGTTTTGGAGGAGGTTTGCCCTTTATCTGCAAGGATGATCGTAAATCCGGTGAGCATGCAGATGAAGGCAGACCGGATTAAGGAGCTGGTGTCAAAAATACGCGGCTGTCTCAAGGCTTAACGCCTGTGGAAAAGCTCTTATATGTGAGGAAGGAGATTTAGGAATGAGGATTATCGCCCTGTCAGGGGAAACCAAGGAAAGCATTTTGCAGGACCTTTTGAAAAGAAGTCCTAACAATTATTCTGAATATGAGGATACGGTGAACCAGATTATCAAACGTGTGAGAGAAGAAGGGGATCAGGCTCTGTTTGATTATACCCAGACCTTTGATCACTTTTCCCTTACAGCAGAAAATATCCGCGTCACAAAGGAGGAGATTGCCAAGGCATATGCCTGCCTTGATCCGGGGTTTGTGGAGATTCTCCGGGAATCTGCGGAAAATATCCGCGCCTTTCACACAAAGCAGCTTCGAAACAGCTGGTTTGACCCAAAGGAGGACGGCACGATCCTGGGCATGAAGATAACCCCCATTGCCAGAGCCGGGGTCTATGTGCCCGGCGGAAAAGCTGCCTATCCCTCCAGCGTTTTGATGAATGTGATTCCGGCCAAGGTGGCGGGCGTTAAAAGTATTGTCATGACCACCCCTCCCGGGGCGGACGGGAAGATAAATCCAGGCACCCTTGCAGCTGCTGATATTGCCGGCGTAGATGAAATCTACCGGGTGGGAGGCGCCCAGGCCATAGCGGCTCTTGCCTTTGGGACAAAATCCATCCCCAAGGCAGACAAGATTACGGGTCCTGGCAATATTTTTGTGGCGCTTGCTAAAAAGGCTGTCTACGGCCATGTGAGCATTGACTCCATCGCCGGGCCCAGCGAAATTCTGGTGCTTGCCGACGGCACCGCCAATCCCCGTTATGTTGCTGCGGATCTGCTATCCCAGGCGGAGCATGACGAGCTGGCCAGCGCCATTTTGATCACCACCTCAAAGGAGCTTGCCAAAAAGGTTTCCCAACAGGTGGAGGAATTTGTAAAGCAGCTTTCCCGAAAAGAAATTATCCAAAAATCCTTGGATAATTATGGCTATATTCTTGTGGCGGATCGCATGGAGGACGCTATTGCAGCGGCAAATGAAATTGCCTCCGAGCACCTTGAGATTCTCACCAGGAATCCCTTTGAGACCATGACCCACATCCGCAACGCGGGAGCAATCTTCTTAGGAGAATACGCCTGCGAGCCCCTGGGAGATTATTTCGCCGGACCCAATCACATTCTGCCCACCAATGGTACGGCTAGATTTTTTTCTCCCCTAAGTGTAGATGATTTTTTGAAAAAGACCAGCATCATTTCTTATTCCAGACCGGCCCTTGAAAGAGCCCACGAAAAGATTGAGACCTTTGCGGAAAATGAAGGCTTGACCGCCCATGCAAACAGTATTAAAGTAAGATTTGAATAAACAGTATTGGAGAGGAGAGCCCTTTATGGCACGCAGCGCACAGATAAACCGAAAGACAAAGGAAACGGATATTTCCCTGACCCTTAATCTCGACGGCAGAGGAGAAAGCCGTCTGGATACCGGAATCGGTTTTTTTGACCATATGCTGGACGGCTTTGCCAGACACGGTTTTTTTGATCTGACCTGCAAGGTAAACGGAGATCTGGAGGTGGACGGCCATCATACAGTGGAGGATACGGGCATTGTTCTGGGGCAGGCTATCCGTCAGGCCGTAGGTGACAAAAAAGGAATACAGCGATACGGTTCCTTTATCCTTCCTATGGACGAGACGCTGGCCCTTTGCGCTCTTGACCTGAGCGGCAGGCCCTACCTCAACTTTGTATGCCCCTTTAGCACATCCAGGGTCGGCTACCTTGACACAGAACTGGTCAGAGAATTTTTCTATGCGGTGTCTTACAGCGCCGGCATGAATCTCCATCTGAAAATACTGGATGGAAGCAACAATCACCACATGATCGAAGCCCTGTTTAAGGCCTTTGCCAAGGCATTAGATCAGGCCGTGACCCTTGATCCCCGCATTCAGGATGTGCTGAGCACAAAAGGAAGCCTTTAGGAGAAGCACCAATGATGACAAAAAAATTTGTTCCCTGTATTTATCTATATCATGAACATGCTGTCAGAAGCCTGACAGACTTAACCGTTGTGGATACGGATCCTTTGCGGCTTGTAAAGCTGTATAACGAAGCAGGCGCTGACGAGCTTCTGGTTTTTGATCTTTCAACGGAAGATGCGGAGCATGACGCCGCGCTGAATCTGCTTAAGGAAATCTGCGCTGCTGCGGAAATAGACGTGATCGGAGCCGGAAATGTGAAACGCATGGAGGACATAAAGAAGCTGCTCTATGCGGGATGCAAAAGGGCGGTGCTGGACTACGAAAAGGAATCCAATATTGCCATCACAAAGGAGGTTTCCCTGAAATTCGGAAAAGAAAAGATTCTCGCCTCCTGCAATGACGCAGACCTTCTTATGGAAAACAAGGAGCTTCTGGAAACCTATGTATCCGGCCTTGTTTTAATGAATCCCCACCAGATACGGCAGACCCAGGCAGTGACCCAGCTTCCCCTTCTGGTGCAGATAAGTCAGCTGGCGTTAAACAAGCTGATGGAAATTATTTCTTATGAAAACGTGTGTGGTGTTACCGGAAATATTATAAACGATAATCTAAAGGAGATAGCGTCCTTAAAAGCACTCTGTCAGGAAAATGGCATTCCCGTAGAAACCCTCAGGGCAGCCTATCGCTGGTCTGATTTCAAGAAAAACAGCGAAGGCCTGGTTCCCGTTGTGGTACAGGATTACCGGACCCTGGAGGTGCTTATGGTGGCCTATAT
>NZ_CEWDFQ010000245.1:0-4747 GCF_982438285.1 Acetatifactor sp.
TCAAGCAATATAAATGAGACCTGATAAAACAAAAATGTCAGGTTTGGTTAAAAAAATTATCGATTCGGTAAAACAGACTGAGGAATAGTGGGAAAAAGAGATAAGATAGAATTGAAAAAGGAACTGTAGGTAAAATGCAATGGGTGCAACTGCTGGTTTATCATTGTTTGCTGAAGGATGTAAAATCTTGGCATATGGAGGAATAATATGTCAGATATGTGCATAGGGGAAAGAATCAGAAAATTGCGTGAAAGCAGACATTACACAAGGGAGGTTCTTGCGGAAAAAGCGGATATTTCTGCAAAATTTTTGTATGAAATAGAAACAGGCAAGAAGGGCTTCTCAGCAGAAACACTGTGTAAGATATCCAGAGCGCTGTGCGTGAGCTGTGATTTTATTATGCGGGGTGAGAAAGGGGAGCAAAGCGAAAATCAGGAGATTATCTATGTATTAGAAACGCTGGAGCCAAGGCAGGTCGAAAAAATACGAGATATATTAAGTGTTTTGACACAAATATGTGACGCGATATAAGGGTGATGCAAAAGGTGCGGTTTCCAAACAGAAACCGCACCTTTTAAAATCCCAGACAACACCGATAGAATAGGAAATGTCTCTTGCCGCATATAAATATTAGGGAGGAAATGTGGCAAAGCGGGATAAAAATGAATCAGAAGCTGGAGGACATACTGAATTTGGCGTTGGAAACGCCTCAGGAGATCAGGGAACAGACAGAAACGCTGAACGTTGGATTTGACGGCGAAAGCAGAACCTGGGAGCTGATAGTCAAATACCATGGCAGCCTGGAGCGGCTTGCCGGACTTGGCGTGAAAGTGGAATATTTGATTGCGGGCTATGCCATACTGACTGTGCCGGAGGGCCTGGTGGATATGGTGGCCGATGTGGAAGAAATAGAATATGTGGAAAAGCCTAAGCGGTATTTTTATGCTGTGTCTGCTCCGGCGGATTACTCCTGCCTGCCCCGTGCCACGCTTCAGGAGCCTTTTTTGACGGGCCGGGGTGTGCTGATAGCAGTCTTGGATTCTGGCATTGCGTATGAGCGCAAAGATTTCCGAAAGGAGAATGGAGATACCCGGATTCGGTTTCTCTGGGATCAGACTCTGATGCCGGGGGAGGCCGGGGCGCCGCCAGAGGGATTTTCCATGGGGGTTGAGTTTGACCAGGAGAGAATTAACCGGGCGCTGCGGGAGACTGGAGAAGGGGAGCGGTATGCTCTGGTTCCCAGCCGGGACGTAAACGGACATGGGACGGCGGTGGCCGGGATTGCCGCAGGCAGCGCTATTTTGGAGCAGGCATATAAAGGAGTGGCGCCGGAGGCGGAGCTTCTGGTGGTGAAGCTTGGTGCGCCAAATGAGCTTGGCTTTCCCAGGACAACGGAAATTATGCGGGGCGTCACCTATGCCTTGAGAAAGGCTATTCTTTTGGGAATGCCTCTGGTAATTAATTTAAGCTTTGGAAACAGCTATGGAGCCCACGACGGAAGCTCTCTCATCGAACGTTTTTTGGACAATGCGGCGGAAATCGGACGTACGGTTATCTGTGTGGGAAGTGGAAACGAGGGCAGCTCCAGAGGGCACGCTGCGGGAAATGTGGAGCAGGAGACTGCTGTGGAGCTGGCGGTAGGGGCCTACGAAACAGCGCTGAATATACAGCTGTGGAAGCACTACAGCGACCGTTACCGTATCCGCCTGCGCTCTCCCGGAGGCCGGGAGCAGGAGCTGCCGGAGGCTGTGGAGGCCGGAAAATATACCTTGCAGATGGAACAGACCAGGATTCTTGTGTACATGGGAGAACCAACGCCCTACGCGGTGGCCCAGGAGATTTATCTGGATATGATTCCCCTTGCGGGCCCTTACATTAACAGCGGTATCTGGACCATCCTCATAGAGCCTGTCACAGTGGTGACGGGACAGTATTATCTGTACTTGCCAAGCAGTGCCATTCGAAATGAAAGCACGGGCTTTTACAGAGCGGCGCCTCAGGTTACGCTGACCATTCCCTCCACGGCGGCCAAGGTGATCACAGTGGGAGCTTATGACAGCACCTATGATACCTATGCGGATTTCTCCGGCAGGGGCTATGTAGACAGGCGGCGTACCATCGGGGTGGTTACGGCCGGCCTTACGAAGCCGGATCTGGTGGCTCCCGGCGTTGGGATTTTAGCCCCGGACATCTATGGCGGTTACACACCTTTTACGGGAACCTCCTTTGCAGCGCCCATTGTCTC
Organism: Acetatifactor sp.; assembly: GCF_982438285.1. Classification (NCBI taxonomy): domain Bacteria; kingdom Bacillati; phylum Bacillota; class Clostridia; order Lachnospirales; family Lachnospiraceae; genus Acetatifactor; species Acetatifactor sp. The sequence continues at coordinate 2,246 of NZ_CEWDFQ010000245.1, forward strand.
CGGCAGCGCAGCGCTTTTGATGGAATGGGGCATTGTCCGGGGGAACGACGCTTTCCTGTATGGAGAAAAGGTAAAGGCGTATCTGCGAAGCGGAGCAAGGCCTGTAAGAGGAGAGGCGGAGTACCCCAATGACAGGGTTGGCTTTGGCGCTCTCTGCCTGGCGGACAGCCTGCCCTTTTAGGAGAATTGAATAGAAAATTAAAATATTTTTGGTGAAATTGGCAGATTGTTTCCCCTTCCCGAAAATGATACTATTATTTAAAACAATCGATTGCGCAGCTTGCGGCGGCGATAAGGTTTGGGAATGGAGTGGAATTATGGGCAGTGTAAATTCGCAAAAAGCAATGACGATTCATGATGTGGCCAGGGAGCTGGGCGTTTCTGCAAGCACGGTGTCCAGAGCCATATCCGGCAAAGGAAGGATCGGGAATGCCACCAGAGACCGGGTGCTGCAGTATATAGAAGAGCACGGATTTTACCCCAATGCGGCAGCTCAGAGCCTGGCCCAGTCAAGAACCAACAACATTGCCATTATTCTGCCGGAGGTAAAAACTTTGGCCGATATGCCTTTTTTTCACACCTGCATGTATGGAGTGGAGGAAATGGCGCAAGCTAATGACTATGATATGCTGGTGGTGATTACAAACGGCAGGGAGTTAAGGCCGCTGGAGCGTCTCATCCAGAACCGCAAGGTGGACGGCATGATTCTGACAAGAACCTATGCAGATGATTTTTTCGCCCGCTACCTGAAGAAGAAACAGATTCCCTTTGTGACGGTGGGACAGGTGGAGGATCAGGGCATCATTCAGGTGGACAATGACAATATCGGAGCCTGCAGGGAGCTGGTAAGCGTGCTTTTCTCCAAGGGAATCAAACAGATTGCCTATCTGGGCTGCAGCATGGAGCAGACGGTGAACCGATGTCGGTACGAGGGGTATCTGGCCGGTTACGCAAAGGCAGGAAAGGCGGTACAAAGTGAATTTATTTATACTGCCCTGAACAATGAGGCTATGGTGGAAAAAGCTGTGGACGAGCTTTTGGAAAACCAGGTGGACTGTATGCTCTGCCAGGATGACTATATCTGTGACGAGGTGATACGCTGCCTTGAAAGGGAGGGAGTGGACGTCCCAGGGCAGGTGAAGGTGGCATCCTGCCATTACAGCCGTCTGCTGGATCATTATCCGGTGACAGTCACATCCTTAAAGTTTGATATCATGGATTTAGGCAGGCGGGCCTGCCGGATACTTTTGGACAGTATAAACGGCAGAGAGGTTCCCATCAGGACGCTTTTGGATTATGAGGTGATTTTGAAGGAATCCACCAAATGATTGGATTTGAGAGGGCTTTGGTAAAAGTGCACAAAAAAAGAGTTCAATATCAGTAAATATGATAAATTGACAATACCTTTAAATCTTGCTAAACTATGGACATAGTCAAGCGGTTGCGCAATATTTGCGCATTTGCTTGAAAAATAAAAGGAGGAAACCAAAATGAAAAAGTTAGTAGCATTACTAATGACAATGTCTATGGCAGTTTCATTGGCAGCGTGTGGAAATACTGATACGCAGGAAAACACCGGAAACGTTGCCGGAACAACCGACCAGACGACAGCAAGCTCTTCCACAGAGGCTTCTGTGGAGGCACCTGCAGAAAAGCAGGATGTAAGCCTTACTATGTGGGGCGCAGAGGAAGATCAGGCAATGCTCCAGAGCATGATCGATTCCTTCAAGGAGCATTATGCAGACTATGCAAACTTTGATATCCAGCTGGGCGTGGAGTCCGAGTCCACCGCAAAGGATACCATTCTTACCGACGTTGAGGCTGCGGCAGATGTATACGCATTTGCTTCCGACCAGCTTATCGACCTTGTGAAGGCCGGCGCACTGCTTTCCATTGACTCTATGGATGAGGCGCTGCAGGCTTATGCAGGCAAGAGCGTTGCAGATATTGAAAGCGCAAACGCAACCGGCTCTGTGGAAGCGGCTACATACGAGGATACCTTGTATGCCTTCCCTATGAGCGCGGACAACGGATATTTCCTGTACTATGATTCCAGCGTTCTCACCGAGGAGGACGTTGCAAGCTGGGACAGCCTTCTGGCAGCAGCTGATGCAGCTGGAAAAAGAGTTGCCATGACTCTGGCCAGCGGCTGGTACAATGCTTCCTTCTTCTATGGAGCAGGCTTCACCACCGGCTTGAACGATGACGGCAGCACGACCATGGACTGGAACGGCACCGCAGATGTATCTGGTGTTGAAGTGGTTCAGGCTATGCTTGACATCGCAGGCAACAGCGCATTCCTGGCAGTTGCAGACGGAGATATCTCCAACCAGATCGCATCCGGCACCCTTTGTGCAGCAGTGTCCGGTACCTGGGACGCAACGGCAGCACAGGAAGCTTTTGGCGACGGTTATGCGGCAACCAAGCTTCCTACCTTCACTGTAGGAGATCAGCAGATTCAGCAGGGCTCCGTGGCAGGCTTCAAGCTTGTGGGTGTAAACG
>NZ_CEWDFQ010000246.1:0-4746 GCF_982438285.1 Acetatifactor sp.
CTTACAAAAATAGTATAGATTTTTCCCATTTTGTGCTATACTGTAAAAATAAAGCCTGCAGACAATGTTTTGTAATGCAGAAAGTACTCTGCAATGCGCACAGCGTTCTGCAAGAATAAGGAGGAAAAATATGTTAGAGTTACAGGATGTCTCTTTTCAGGTCCCGGGGGATACCTCCGGCCAGAAAGAGATCATTAAAAGCATAAACCTGAAGTTCCAGGACCACACCTTTACAGCCATCACAGGGCCCAACGGCGGGGGAAAATCCACCCTGGCCAAGCTTATTATGGGCATTGAAAAGCCTACTTCAGGAAAGATTCTGTTTCAGGGCACGGATATCACGGAAATGGACATAACCCAGCGGGCAAAGCTGGGAATCAGCTTTGCTTTCCAGCAGCCGGTGCGTTTTAAGGGTATCCGGGTAAAAGATTTAATCACCTTAGCCGCGGGCAGCAGTCTCAGCACCTCAGGGGCCTGCGAGTATCTCTCAAAGGTTGGCTTGTGCGCCAGGGACTACATTAACCGGGAGGTGGATGCCAGTCTTTCCGGCGGCGAGCTTAAGCGTATTGAGATCGCTACCATCATCGCCCGCAACACGCCCCTTTCCGTGTTCGATGAGCCGGAGGCCGGAATTGATCTGTGGAGCTTCAGCAATCTGATCAAGGTCTTTGAGGAGCTCCACCAGACAAGCAGCAATTCTCTCATTATCATTTCCCATCAGGAGCGCATCCTGAACATTGCGGATGAGATCGTGGTCATTGCCGACGGCACCGTTCAGGCTAAAGGGCACAGGGATACCATTCTCCCGGAGCTGTTAAGGGGTACGGAAAGCTGCAAATATTATCAACAATAAAACCACACAAATAAATACACAGAAATGAGGATTTTTATGGACGAGATACAAAAAACATTATTGGAACAGGTAGCCGGTCTTCACGAGCTCCCGGAGGGAGCCTATAACATCCGGGCCAACGGAAAAAGTGTAGAGCGCAGTACCACTGCACATATTGACATCGTTACCAAGGAGGACAAACAGGGCATCGACATTATTATCAAACCGGGAACCAAACGGGAAAGTGTTCACATTCCCGTGGTTTTAAGCCAAAGCGGCCTGACCGAAATGGTTTACAACGATTTTTATGTAGGGGATGACTGTGATGTTACCATTGTAGCCGGCTGCGGCATCCACAACTGCGGCCAGCAGGACAGCCGCCATGACGGCATTCACACCTTCTACATAGGAAAAAACTCCCATGTAAAATATGTGGAAAAGCATTACGGAAGCGGGGATGGCAGAGGCGGACGGATTATGAATCCGGAAACCGTGGTTTCCCTAGGAGAAAACAGCTTTTTGGAGATGGAAACCGTACAGATAAAGGGCGTGGACTCCACCAAGCGCACCACCCGTGCAAAGCTTGCAGATCACGCAAAGATTGTTATCACTGAGCGTCTCATGACGCACGGCAGCCAAAACGCAGAGTCCTCCTTTGAGGTGGACTTAGACGGGGTGGATTCCAGTGCAAATCTGATTTCCCGCGCCGTTGCCAGAGACGACTCCAGACAGCTGTTTTTGGCAAAGATCAACGGCAACAACCGCTGCGCCGGTCATTCCGAATGCGATGCCATTATTATGGATAACGCAAAAATCAGCGCCATACCGGAAATTACTGCAAATAATCTGGATGCTGCCTTAATCCACGAAGCAGCCATCGGAAAGATTGCAGGAGATCAGATCATTAAGCTTATGACTCTGGGGCTCACCGAGGCCGAAGCTGAGGCACAAATTGTAAACGGCTTCCTGAAATAATCAGGAAGCCGTATTTCTTATAAACCAGCCATGCTTGTCCTTTTATCCGGCTCCCCTTTCACGGTAACCTGGAACTTTTTAAGGATTTCCTCCCGAAACTGGCTGTAATTATCCTCGCTGTCATAACAGCCGTACTCTATCTCAAAGGTCTCTCCCGTTTTCAGAAGCAGCATTCCCAGAATTGACTTAGCATCCGTGAGCATTTTACCTACCCTTATATCGATAGCGTCATCATACTCGCAGCACACTTCCACAAATGCGATGATGTCCTCTTCCGAACGGAAGGTAATAAAAAGCTTCTCCATTTTTTTGCCCCTTTCCATCTGTTTTTTCGACTGCTATCAGTATATTCCCACAAAAAAAACATGTCAACGAAATACCAGATTCTATACATATTTTTTACAAGAGCCGTCATTCTAATAGTATATCAACTTCAGGAGGTGGCTACTCATGCACAGACAAGAAAGAACAATGGACGGTAACCAGGCTGCTGCCCATGTAGCTTACGCATACAGTGAAATTGCTGCAATTTACCCTATCACTCCATCCTCTCCCATGGCGGAATATGCCGACGAATGGGCCTTACAGGGCCGGAAAAATATTTTCGGGCACCCCCTTTCCATCTCAGAAATGCAGTCTGAGGCCGGAGCTGCCGGAGCAGTACACGGAGCGCTGATCGCCGGGACCCTTGCGGTCACCTTTACAGCTTCCCAGGGGCTGCTGCTCATGCTCCCCAATCTCTACCGCATTGCCGGAGAACTACTGCCAGGCGTATTTCATATTGCCTCCCGAACCATCGCCACCCATGCGCTGTCCATCTTCGGCGATCACTCTGACATCTATGCCTGCCGTCAGACCGGCGCCGCTATTTTTGCGGAAAGCAGCGTACAGGAGGTCATGGATCTTTCCCCCGCCGCCCACTTAAGCGCCATCGAGGGCAGACTTCCCTTTTTAAATTTCTTTGACGGCTTCCGCACCTCCCACGAGCTGCACAAAATCAAGGTATGGGATTACGATACCTTGGACGAAATGTTGGACAGGAAGCTTGTGGAACGGTTTCGAGAGAACGCCCTGCATCCCCGCCACGGTAAAATGATGGGCTCCGCCCAGAATCCGGATATTTTTTTCCAGGCAAGAGAAGCCGCCAATCCCTTCTATGACGCGCTTCCGGAAATCGTGGAACGTTCCCTTGCAAAAATCAATGAAAGACTTGGCACCTCCTACGGTCTCTTTGATTACTATGGAGCGGAGGATGCCGTGCATGTGATCATCGCCATGGGAAGCGTATGTGAAACCATACGGGAATATCTGGATGCCTTCCCCGAAAAGAAGTACGGCCTGATCTGTGTGCATCTGTACCGCCCCTTCAGCACCCGCCACCTTTTGGACGCGATTCCTTCCTCCGTAAAGCAGATTTCCGTTTTGGACCGCACCAAGGAGCCCGGTTCCCCAGGAGAGCCTTTGTACCTGGATGTGCTTGCCGCCCTAAAAGAAGGGGGCCGGGAAAATATTTCTTTATTCTCTGGCAGATACGGTTTAAGCTCTAAAGATACTACACCCGGCCAGATTGCCGCCGTCTATGAGAACCATACAAAAAAAAGATTTACACTGGGTATCACAGATGATGTGACCCATCTCTCCCTGGACATCCCCTCTCTTCCCTCCACTTCACCAAGGGATATGATTTCCTGCAAATTCTGGGGGCTTGGAGGCGATGGCACCGTAAGCGCAACCAAAAATATTGTAAAAATTGTGGGGGATCACACGCCGTTAAAGGTACAGGGATATTTTGAATATGACTCCAAAAAATCCAGAGGCCTTACAATCTCCCATCTCCGGTTTGGGAAAAGCCCTATCCGCAGCGCCTATCTGGTTCACCAGTCCGATTTCACAGCCTGCTGCAATCCTGTTTATCTGCACAAGTACGATATGACGTCGGAGATAAAAGAAGGGGGCGCTTTTCTCATCAACTGCCCTTACAAAGAGAATGAGCTGGAGCAGTTTCTGCCCGACAGCGTAAAGGGACAGCTTGCCGCAAAGCACATCCGTCTGTTTTTAATCGACGCCATCGGTATCGGGAAGGAAATCGGACTAAACAACAAGATCAGCACGCTTCTGCAGGCCGCCTTTTTTGGGGCTTCTGGCATCCTTCCAAGAGAGCAGGCTATTGATTTCATGAAAAAAGCCGCCCGCAAAAGCTATGGCAGCAAGGGAGAAAAAATCATAAGAATGAATGATCAGGCCATTGAGCGCGGATTTGACCAGGTGCAGCAGATTACGGTGCCTGAGGGCTGGAAGCGTTTTTCAAATTCCCCTTTAAGGGTTGACAATCCTCTCCTGCCGGACCGCCCGGAGGTTTTATCCTACGTAAAAAATATCCAGCAGCCTGTCACGGACCAGAAAGGTAATTCTCTTCCGGTGTCCGCCTTTGTCCCCTACGCGGACGGCTCCTTCCCCTCCGGCAGCTCTGCCCACGAGCGCAGAAACGTAGCCACTGAGGTTCCTGTGTGGAAGCCTGAAAACTGCATCCAGTGCAACCGCTGCTCCTTCGTCTGTCCCCACGCAGTTATCCGTCCTGCTGTAATGACAGCCGCTGAAAAAGCCAAAGCGCCTCAAGGAATGCAGAGCCTTCCCATGACAGGCATGGCAGACTATTCCTTTTCCATCACTATATCCCAGACAGACTGCACCGGATGCGGCTCCTGCGCCGGCGTGTGCCCTGGAAAGCAAGGGCAGAAGGCCCTGGAGATGTGCCCAGTCCATCAGCACCAGGAAACCCAGCAGTATTTTGATTACGGCAAATCCCTCCCCGAAAAAAGGGATGCCGCTGAGAAATTTAAGACGAATACCGTAAAGGGAAGCCAGTTTTTACGTCCTCTTCTGGAATTTTCCGGAGCCTGCGCAGGCTGCGGAGAGACCCCCTATGTAAAGCTTCTGAC
>NZ_CEWDFQ010000247.1:0-4730 GCF_982438285.1 Acetatifactor sp.
GCATAGTATAGCTTAGCCTCTAGAAGCTCGGCAGTAGTCATTACATAGTGATGCTGATTGAACAACTTTCTCACATTTTTAATATCGTTTTTACGAACCATTTGTCCACCTCTATTTAATTGCCTCAAATTCGTTTATTGGTTAGGTACTTTACTATACTATATGCGATTTCCAAATAAAAAGTCAATAGTAAACTGCCTACTTGAAAATCAAATAAGTGGGCAGTTTACTATAAGAGAAATTTGCGGTTTTCATTTTGTTGTTCCAACCTCGATAGAATAAGACTTTTCGGCACTTTGAGGATTTTCTGTTTCATCATATTTTTTATTTTATCAATCTTTCCCCAATCATTCATCGCAATGTTTTTCTGAAAGTAAATATTTCTATAGTTGTAAATCTCCTCTAATAATCCCTCATAATTTGATGGAAACCTCTTTTGGTATTGTTCTCCAACAACATGTATGTCCTTATCCCGCAGTACCTGCTCTATCATGTCAGAAAAACCTTGCGGATTATTATCTATTTTTGCCCGTATCCTTCTCATCTGCGCCGGAGTAGCAGAGTAATATCCCATGCCAAGCCTGATTCCATAGGGTGAAAACTCTATAAAAAGGCAGGAGCCGGACATTCATTTGATTGAACTGTTACCCATAAATTTTCCCGCAAATAAGGTTTGCGTCCAAATCTTTGTTCATTATAGGGTCTTGCAACACTTTTTCCTGGATTTATATCTATATTCACTTTCTCGCGCAGCTTATTACCCACTGTAAAATATAAATGGCTTAAAGTAATCCGTATCTGTTTAAATACTTCCTACTACGGACATATCTATATCGTCGGACAACTTATTTGCCGCGCGAAGAACTATAATCCTTGTTTTTACCATTTCATCAATATCTTCAAGCGCTGCGAAAAAATAGTAATTCTGTCTTATCTCCCCTCTCTCCATGGCTGTTTTATATCATCTATGTTTTCTTTTCAAGCCTCCTAAAATATCCGGTTATTCACAGGGCGAAAATTCATGGCTGCAAATAACAGAATAATCACCTTCTGCGCCATGCACCACCTTTTCTTCTGTACCAACATTCTCACCGCATACCCAATATGAGCCGTCTGCTTTCTGAATGACCATATTATTTAAATGTCTTGGGTAGATATCCCCGAATTCCGCAATATTATCGTAGTCTGTGTTATATTGCAGGCTTTCCTCCCAGACCATGGAAGCTTCTTCTGTGCTCACCTGTGGATAACCTGCCACAGCCAGATTCGTCCAGACCATAACAACATTTTCTGCGGCCAGCGCAGGCTCATCCACCACGGAAACGTCTGCAATGCCACAATTCCCGGCACTGTTATAGCCCCAGGTCCAGACCGTTCCGTCCTGAAGCAATGCTGCATGGTTGAACCAGCCCCCTGTGACCAAAACTGCATTTTCTAAAATCTTTTTGGGTTTTTCTATAAAATATACCTTATTTGACAGATAACCGCCCTCTGCATAAACTGTCCCCCAGGTCCAGACTGTCCCATCTTCTCCCAGACAGACAATGTCATCCCTGCCGCAGCATGCGTATACCACATCCTCCATCAGCAGAACGGGTGTTGTAACGGTATAATGCTCTCCATTCACATACTGCGTCCAGTCAAATTCTTCGTACTGCTGCAGGGCTCCGCATCCGGCATTTCCCATGCCATAAAGCTTGTAGTCTTCCGTGAGAAAAATGGCAAACCCTTTTTGCGAATAATCTACATGGACTACATTTTCGGCAATTTTTACCGCTTCACTGTAAAACTCATAATCCTGGGTTCCCTGTCCCAGCTGTCCGTATTCATTCCTTCCGCTTCCCCACAGCACACCGTTCTCATCAATAGAATAGAAATTGGAGGGATCTCCCACATTTGCAGCATAGTGTTCCGCGATATTCAGGGAAACCTTTAATGGAACCGGCTCAGATGTCCCAGCCTCCTCAGATGCCTCAGTCCCCTCAGATGCCTCAGCCCCGTCCGGTGTTCCATGGCCTTCGGCAGCAGCTGTTTCCACTGGAGAATCATCCCCATCAGGAATTCCAGCCTTGCGGGTGGTTGCCAGACACAGGATGAGAATGCCAGCGCAGGCAGCCAAAGCTACAGCTATACCCCTTTTCGTCTTCCTGAAAGCCGCCAGATTCTTAATCCTGCCCTTTATATCTCCTTCCCCGAAGCCAACCGGAAGCCTCCGGATAAAACGGTGCTTTGTTGAAACCGCCAGCAGGGAGGCAGAATAATCCGCCCTGATATTTACGCCCAGCTTCTTTATCACAGCCTCATCGCAGCTCATTTCCATATCCCTGCAGAAAAGGATAAATGCAGTCCATACCAGCGGATTGAACCAGTGGATGCACAGTGCGGCAAACGCAGCCAGCTTTGCAATATGGTCAAAGCGCCTGATGTGAAACTGTTCATGCAGAATAATGTATTCCTGTTCCTTTTCACTGAAATCTCCCGGCAGATATATCCTGGGCCTTAAGATGCCCATAACAAATGGGGAAACCGGTTCATACATCATATAAATATTGTCTTTTAAATGGATTGCTTCCGCTGCTTTACGGTGAATCCTGACAGCAGATATCACAGAATACAAAAGCATCAGGCCAATTCCAGATATCCAGACATACTTTCCAATTAAGACAAACAGCTCCTGCCAGGAAATTTCCGCATCCTTCCCATGATCCATATAAGACTGCCCAGGCATGGCCCCGGTGGTTTCAGGTGCATCCACCGTCTCATTGCCAGTGTAGGGAACAGCAAAGCCGCCTTTCTCTGCCATCAAAGCCTGATCCCTTTCTGCTGCAGGCTCATAGAATGCGGGCTTCAAATCTGGGATAAGGCCGAACACTGCTTCCGGTGTGAACGGACAGAGAAGCCTGAATAAGACAGCACTCCAGAGCATATAGGAAATATACTTGGGAAATCTTTTCAATAAAATGCGCAAAATCATCACGATTACAATAATCAGGCTTGCCGCCCAGCTCATATCCATTATCTTCAAAAAAATCTGTTCCAGCATGCGTCTACCCCCTCATGGAATCAATTATTTTCTGGATTTCATCGATTTCTTTGTCTGAAAGCTTCTTTCTCGTTCCAAATGCAGCCAGAAAGGCAGGCAGAGAGCCGCCGAACGCTTCCTCCACATACAGCTCGCTTTGACGTGCATAGAACGCTTCTCTGGATACGAGCGAAGTCACCGTCCCGTTCTGATTTTGAAAGAGCCCCCTTTCGCACAGCCTTTTTAGTACAGTAAAAGCTGTGGTCTTTTTCCACTGAAACTCCTTGTCTGCCAATTTCGCCAATTCTCCCGATGAAACCGGCTCGTTATCCCAGATCATGTCCGCGAATTTTGCTTCCGCAGTTCCCATTCTCAATTCACCCATATCACCATCCCGCTCCATTCTACACAGTGTAGTATATGTTTATACTACACTGTGTAGAATAAACTGTCAATCTGTTCTTCAATATTTACCCTAATCCTGTTCAAATACTAAGCAGAAAAGTACCGATGTGAAATTTTTCAAATTCTCTTGACTCTCACGCTGCGTAATATTGTATTCTTTTCTCAAGGGAAACATAATAGATGTGACCAGTCAGTCCCGTTTTCCTATATTGAGAGGAGCTGTTTCGATGAAAAGCATAAGCCAGGTTGCCAAGCTGACTGGCGTCAGCATACGGACACTTCAATACTATGATGAAATCGGTCTGCTGAAACCAAGCGAACTCACTACAGCCGGTTACCGCCTGTATGATGATGACGCATTACAGACCTTGCAGCAAATCTTGTTTTTTAAAGAACTAGGATTTCCGTTAAAAGAAATAAAAGAGATTTTGGAGAAACCAGATTTTGACAGGATTGCCGCTTTCAAAAAGCAAAAAGAACTATTCCTTCTGAGACGAGACCGCCTTGACCGGCTTATACAGCTTCTCGAACGCTTAGAGAAAGGAGAACCATGTATGAGCTTTAAAGAATTTGATCTGTCTGATTATATCAACGCTTTGGAAGCTTTCAAATCCAATCAGCCGGAAGCAGTCATTCAGCATTGGGGAAGCATTGAGAATTTTGATATGTTCGTCCAGAAAATCAAGGATGATGAATACCATGTGGCCAAACTTGCCATCCAGCAGTTTGGCAGTATTGAAAAATATACCGAGGAGATGAAGCATAATCTGAAGCATTTCTCTGAACTTATGGAGGAATGGCGTTCACAGATACCGGATGACATGCGGACAGAGGATAAATTTCTTAAGCTGGCTTCTCATAAAGGGGAAGATGTGGCTTCAGAACCGGTTCAAAGCATTGTTGGGGAAATCATATCTGGCGCTCTGGCCGCCGCCTCTAATCTACTGGTCGGCAGCGCAGAAAACTACTGCAGGATTATAATGGACACCTATTCCAACGATTATCTGAGCAAAGTAATGGACACACAATATGGTGACGGAAGCAGCGAGTATATCGTGAAAGCCTTTTGCTATTATTCTGAAAATAACTTCGCAGAAAACAATTAGGGCCATTTTAGAGCCAGCTGGGAAAAAGCAGCCCCGGAAATGCCCATTTTCTATGCTTTTTCCCAGCTACACAGCGTTTGCGGATTTTTAGCATCAAAATAGCATCAGGCAAACCACTTGTAACCACATGAATATTATAGTCAGAAATATACAACGACGCAGCCAGCTTTTCACCATTCTGTTCTGTAATAAAAATC
>NZ_CEWDFQ010000248.1:0-4696 GCF_982438285.1 Acetatifactor sp.
ATCCACCATTCCCGCACCGCCTCTCCCATAAAGGCTTGGCTCCACATCATAGATATATCCCTGTCTGCCGCTCTCTTTCGTCTCTTCCAGACACACGTCCAGCCGCGCCCCATGTAAATCCGTGTCGCATCCATAGTAAGTTCTCTGTGCTATGATCTCTAATCTTCCAAGGCTCCTCCCAAGTATCATCCCCAGCAATATCCTGCAGAATTGCTCTCCAATTTCCGGATGTGTCACCATGGTATTGAACAAAAAATCATCCAGCAGATTCAGCTCTTTCAGTTTTCTTTTTTCCACAGCTTTCCCCTTTCGTACTTTGGCAGATGCAAAGACAAAGGGTCCTGTGAAAGCTCTCTCCCCTTCCGTGCATCCCGCCTTATTTATTATTTTGTCTATGGGATTTGCAACCGAAGCGGTTAAGAACCTTCCCTGATGTGTAGCTTTATCGTAGCAAATTGCAGGCATCCTGTCAAGCGCGAAAGTGCCGCAAAATCACCTTATTTGATGATTTTGCGACACTCCCAATTCCCCAAAAACAACTCTTGCTTGCCGCTTAATTAATATTTTGGCGTCCATATCCTTCTTTCATCAAAGCGTCCCTTAATATTCCTGTGATAGAACATGTCCGGCCTTGCTTCTCCCTTAAATGTGTACCAAAGCTCCTCCGGTACACCGGAATACTGCCACACTTCTCCGCCGCGCCAAAATCTTACCTCCAGCACCTCGCATTGAGCGTCATACGCCGCCGTGTCAATGTGTGTGCCGCCAAATTTGAAATGTTTAATGATAAAAGCCCCTTTCCTTACAATTGTCAACCCGGGCTATTACGCCCAACCAATGTATTCATCGCCATCTGCGATCCGTCCACCGTAGAATTCCCCAATTCACGTATGACAATTCCCACCCACTAAGACAATTGCATTTGTTCCTGTTGTATCAAAAACCTGTTATGTAAAAATCCTGAAAATTCCCCTTAAAAATTTTCGGACATCCCATTTCCCTTTTTACTTGTTTTACTTAATAATTGTACACAAACGCTCCAGTATCGCTGGTTCCTTCCTTGTAGCCATCCACATTTGCATAATGTACGCAAGTGATCTTGTAGGTTTCTCCTTTTTCAGCACCTTCATACAAAACACTGCAAACCATATTGCTCACATTGGTAAGTTCTCCGCCGCTGGAGGTGCCCACTGTCTGCCAGCCGTACCACACCTTCTTCTGGATTTTGATATCCTTCACCCCAATGACAGAGGAAACACCATAGCTTTGTGTCTGAATCTGAATCAGCATACCACTGTCACTGCCACTGATGTCAATAGAACAACTTCCAAAAAGCGTCTGCAGGCTAGGAGCGTTTTCATCCACCGGCAAGGCATGAACCGAAGCCTCCAGCACCTGCACCTCCTCATATCCCGTGTCCGCCTCTGCAGCCAAGGCCTGTGTACAGGGAGCAGACACCAGAAACAATGCCGCCAACGCCGTACAGAAAAATCTCCGCACTCTCCTTTTGATCCTTCCGTTCATTCTAAGTACTCCTTTTTCTTTTGTAACTTTGTAATCGAAGGGTTTTCTTCCTCCTTCCCTCATCGTGTCTTCCAATTTTACCCTTCTACTTAATATATGTCCCGAAAAAGCAGTTTATTACAAAAAAAATAAAATTTTTTTAATTTTTCTATTTTCCCGACACAAAAGCATAATATTCCCTGGCCGCCTCCTCAGCAAACGCCAAATCTCCTTTGCTCTGCACACAATATTGTCCACTTCCTAAATAAAAATAGAGAGTGTACACTTTCTCCCCCTGTTCCTCCTGAATTAAAACATCCAACTGCATTTCTCCCTCCTCAATGCTGTAGAGATACTCTGCATCCAGATAGGGCTGTCTGTTATAGGAAACCACATTTTCATAGTCCTTAACACTGAATTTCAAAATATTTCCATTCTCCCTCTTCTCAAATAGAGACGATACAGCCACATATGTATCAGTTTCTGTGGCTTCGATTCTCTTTAAGACATATCCTTCCAAGGTGCCCATTTCCTCCGGCTGGATTTCGTATTGCCTATATGGCTCCGGCACCTCATCCCAGCTTTCGTAGGTTGCTGTCCCCTCAATACTTGTTCCAGTCTCCAGACTGTCCGGTGACGTAATGATCGTAACACCCGTCTCATCCCGCTTCAGCCAATGGAAAAATCCACCGTTTCTCTCGGCGTTGACGCCCACCGCTCCCCCTACGGTGAATACTGCCACAAATAAGGCCGCAGCAGAAAAGCCCACAACCAGCCTTCTCTTTGCTCCCATTTTTCTGCCAAGCCCTGGAACAAATTTCCGGCGTCCCTTTTCTTCCGCCTTGTGCAGAGTCTCCTGTTCTCTCAGGGCTGAAATTTCGGCCTCATCCGCCTCCCACTGGTCCCGGTGGACCCGGAAACGGGCATAAGCCTCCTTCATGCTTTCTTCAGGTTCCCTGTTTTCCTCCTCTAAAACCTCCAAGAGCTTCACCATGGCCGCCATTTCCTTCGGGTCAATCTCTTCCTCGGAAGCTTCAAAGGTATACCATCGCAGCCGCTCCCTGATTTCCTTGATAATCGTTTCCTTACCCTTTTGATTTTTATACTCCCTGTTCATTTCCTACATCCATTTCCTCCATTTCCCTTTTACACATCAAAACATCATGAAGTCCTTCACCAGCATACAAAGATTTTCCAGAATACCGCTCATGGCAAAGGACAAAAAGCTCACCGCCAGGATTTCCTTTCTCAGCTTATGGATTACACGGCTGATTCTCACTCTTGCATTGTTTTCTGAAATCCCCTCCAGTCTGGCAATCTCCTGAATAGTATATCCCCACAGATAATATCTCTTAAACCGCAGACGTTCCTCCTCATTCAGCGTTTTCTCCAAAATCACATCCAGCTCCTTCGTCTCCAGAGCGTAATCCTCCCTGGAGGGTTCCACGCCATCATCCAAAGAAATCGTTTCCAGTTTGTTAAATCTTTTCCTGATGTTGCGAATTTTATAGCATGCAGTGCGTATCAGCCATCCACCCTGATTTGGATGTTCTCTGATAATGTCAAATTTCCTCCACGCCTCCAAAAATGTGTCTTGTACCACATCTTCCGCAAAAGAGCTGCTGCCGAGAATTGTCCTCACATATCTTTGCACCGTTTTATAGTGCTCCTCATACATTTTTACAAATTCAGCTTCTTTATCCATTTCCTTATCCGCCTGCTTTGTTCAGCTATCTTTTGTATAATACTAATTTACCATTATTTTCCAAAAATTCTACCACTAATTTAGAAAACGTGGACTGGCTTCTGCATCCCACAGCATAATACAGCCTCTGTAAATTTCCGGGGCAGCGGCATCAGATGCTTTGCGGACTTTTTATCGAAAAAAAGACAACATCCCTTGGGGGTGGGATGTTGTCCAAAAAAGGGGAGGTTTTGTTAAAAAACCTACGCTTATTGTACACTATGATTTTCAAAAAGAAAATGTATTTTTTTTATAAAATTTTGTATTATCTTGCGTTTATTTCTGTCCAATGATGACAATACATACTTGCATCCCTTGCAGGTTTTTCCGATCTATACTATAATAGTAAGGATTTTACAGAACGAAAGAAAGGATTTGCCTCCGGCATGGTAAAATAAAATGAGTTTTGAATTTATCAAGAAGCTGCCCACTCCGGCAGAGATTCGTGAAAAATATCCGCTTCCCCCTTCCCTTGTAAAAGTGAAGGAAGAGCGGGACGCACAAATTCGCGATGTAATTACTGGCAAGAGCAACAAGTTTCTGGTAATCATAGGCCCTTGCTCCGCAGACAACGAGGATTCCGTATGCGATTATGTAAATCGTCTGGCAAAGGTCAGCGAAAAAGTAAAGGACAAGCTGATTTTGATTCCCAGAATCTACACAAACAAGCCGCGCACTACCGGGGAGGGCTATAAAGGAATTGTGCATCAGCCGGACCCTGAGAAAAAGCCCGACTTTTTGGCCGGCCTGATTGCTATGCGGAAAATGCACATCAGAGCCATGGAGGAAACCGGCCTCACAGCTGCGGACGAAATGCTTTACCCTGAAAACTGGCGGTATGTTTCGGATATTTTGTCCTATGTTGCCATCGGCGCCCGCTCCGTGGAGGATCAGCAGCACCGTCTGACGGTCAGCGGCTTCGACGTCCCCTCCGGCATGAAAAATCCCACCAGCGGCGATTTTTCCGTTATGCTCAATTCCGTGTATGCGGCCCAGCATCCCCATTCTTTTATTTACCGGGGCTGGGAGGTAAACACCACAGGAAATGATCTGGCCCACACGGTACTCCGGGGCGCAACAAACAAGCACGGGCACAATATTCCCAACTACCACTATGAGGATTTAAACCGTCTTTTGGAGATGTATGGCAAGATGGACTTGAAAAATCCTGCCTGTGTGATAGACGTAAACCATTCCAATTCCAACAAGCAGTTTGAGCAGCAAATCCGCATTGCCAAGGAAGTAATGCACAGCCGCAGGCTCAATGCGGACATCCACACGCTGGTAAAGGGTCTTATGATTGAAAGCTATATCGAGGAAGGCTGCCAGAAGGTTGGCGGCGGCGTGTACGGTAAATCTATCACCGATCCCTGCCTAGGCTGGGAGGATTCTGAAAAATTGATTTATGATATCGCAGAATATGACTGAAGCGCCTAAAAGATTTTCAGC